>JAEUVI010000464.1 GCA_016787105.1 Chitinophagaceae bacterium
TCATTTTTTTGTAGTAATAACAATTGTCCCAAAAACATACTTAATTCCAAATCGCTTATACGCATTAAGGCCCTTAACAAGTTCAATAGTGAAGTTACCATCAGAAAGGCTTTTCATTTTTCTTTGAAGCCTTTTGTTTATCTTTTGACTTTTTCTAACTAATCCATAACCGTTTAGTTCGCCTGTGTCCTGAATATATCTTTTTCCATCAATAAGATAAATTATGTCGGGATATTTATCAAAGTCTTTTTGTCTCACATAAATCAATAATTTTTCATAGTTGATAAACCCTCCTTTAATTTTTGTTAAGATCGTTTCCCCTATTGGCGATATACCTGAAGTATTTAAAGGATATGGAGATATTTGAATTGCCGTATCGGTTGATATATACTTATAAATCACTTTAAGCGAACGGCTCATATGCTGTGGTAATGTACTTAACTCAACAGTTGAGTCAGTAAGAAATCTTAATCTTCCTCCTTGAGCGCTATCAATTGAAACAGGAACATAATAGTCACCCATTCTTTGTCCAATAGAAATTATCGAAATAAAATTTAAAAAAACGAATATGATGAGAAGTCTTGTCATTGGAATTTTATGTCATGATGCCATGGCAGCTGTTATTGCACAAAATGTATTGAAAAATTTATCGTCAGCTGTTAGCTGATTCGAATCTATTATCTGTCCACAGTATAATTTAGTTCAGTTACTACCATAAAGACATCAATAAAGGTCGTTGCCTATTTGAATTAGAATTTTGTAACCCGGTGTCAGTAGTATATCAACCCCGCTTTTTGTTGGCTTTACAAGTCGTTTACCAATTAGATTGTCTTTTGACATCAGGATAAGCAATTGTCCATAATAAGCTTCTGAATGTTGGTCTGTAAATTCGGCTTTGTCAACCCCGTTTCGCGAAGTGACTTTTTCTAATACCTTAAAGGTTCTTAATGTATCCAATAAAAGCTTATAACTCTTTTTCGCATCATCTTGGTTATCGAATTCAAAGTACAATTTGATACTTTCAATACCATCAAGCCAATCTTTTTCAAAATATATCTTTTGGGTTAGTTCAAGTTTCCCAGTCTTAAATATTCCATTAAAACAAGGGTGTTTTGTAAACACAAATGAATTCACCGAAATGTAAGACTTTGGTTCCTCAAAGTTCGGTGGATAAGTTGTCCATTTAGTGGAGGTGTCATGTGGTTTAAAATAGATTGGTGCATATTTTCTAATAAATTCCGTTATCGTCGTATCTGGTTTTCCTAAAAGTAACCCAAAAAATAATTTATCGGCGTACTGAGGTAGATTTTGAGTCATGCCCTGAATTGAAAAAAATATAATTAAAAATGTAAAGCAGATTCGAGTCATGGAATTATAACATCAAAACCAAAAGTATGCGAATGTTTTCACCTCTCATAACTTTCGCAAATACAATCTAATCAAATATTACATCAATACTCCAGTTCCAGTTTCACCAGCATCGGCATATGATCCGAATACATCACCGGGATCACTTCCACAGCAGTCACCTGCCATTTAGCTTTTTTATCCAGCAACACATAATCAATACGCCGGTCCGGTTCTTTTGATGAAAAGGTATTGTCAGTCTTATTTGCTGCAAGGGCCGCATCTATCCATTTTGATTGTATTTCCTGTTTGTATTCTGCTGAGGCCGGCGTAAGGTTTAAATCCCCCGCGAGTATATACGGAAAGCCGGTGGCCGCGAATGATTCATTAATCAGTTTCAACTGTGCTATCCTGTTTTCTTCATACTCATGGCATAAATGTGTACCCACCACAATTATTTTCTTTTTCTTGCCCAGGGGGTATTCCACCGAAATCATGGAACGATCCTCTCCTCCTTTTGGCGCAGGCAATTGAACCGTGGTAAATTTTAATTTTTTTCTCGACAACAAACCTTCTCCATAACCGCCGTCACTAAATGAAATAGCTTTGGAGAAATATGCATGCATTCCTGTTTTCTTCCCGAGTTCCTTCATCCAGTTAATGCGTTGTCCATATACACCTGCAAGGCGGTTCGTCATGCTGTCTACTTCCTGCAGCATTACAAAATCCGGTCTGTAGATATTTATCAGGTTCGCTACGCTATCAATATTAGCCTTACCGGGGTTATAAGGATCTTCACCATGATAAATATTATAGGTAAGAACAGTAAATTCATATGTCTTTGGTTGCTGTGCGTATACATTTTTATCAATAAACATGAAAAATGTTATTATTAAATATGTGGGCAGCATCAACAGTTTCATTTTCATACGCTATAAGTATTGATTGAAATGTATTTTAGCAGCAATTTAGGCCGATAAAATATAATCAGACTAACGTAATTTTATATTTTTATAACCATGCAGGTATTGGTATTCGGACAGCTAAAAGAGATTACAGGCAGTGACAGCATTAATGTGCCTGCGGCAGCTTCAACTGAAGAACTCGTTGCCTGGCTTGCTGTAACCTATCCGGCAATGGCAGGATTGAAATACCTCGTAGCTGTTGATAAAGAGATAGTGCAGGAAAATACAATGCTGAAAGAAGAAAATACAATTGCCCTTTTACCACCTTATGCCGGCGGATAATTAATCAACTATGCCAGAAAAAAAAATCAAAAATATATTTGTACAGGGGCCTATTGCTTCTTCCTTTATTGCTGATAGTATTCAGAAGCATAGTACAAAAACGAATATCGGCGGTCATAGCATTTTCCTGGGCCAGGTAAGAGCAGATGACATTGAAGGAAAAAAAGTTACTTCAATCGACTATACATCATATGAAGAAATGGCGCTGGAGAAAATGCACAGTATCCGTGAGGATATTTTTGCAAAATACAATCTCACCTGCATGCATGTATACCACAGTCTTGGTAAAATTGCTGCCGGTGAAATATGTTTGTTTGTCTTTACATCATCCCCTCACCGCAAAGCAGCGATTGATGCCTGTGAAGAAACAGTAGAACGGTTGAAAGCTG
>JAEUVI010000472.1 GCA_016787105.1 Chitinophagaceae bacterium
GGTGCGTGGAATGAAGGCACCAGAATAACCTGACCTTATGGCCAAGGTAGTGATAGATAAAATGAGAAAATTCCCAGACGATATAACCGTATATCAGCCAGTACCAGGTAAAGCTGGTTTTAAAAATAGCAAGGGGTTCAAATAGGCCGATACAAAAAGCTATGGCTGCAATTGAAATAAACCGGGAAATGAACCTGTTGGCAATGAAAATAAAGAAAGGGACTTTATAATCTTCTATTTTGAAGCGTTTATAAAATACGGCCCTGATTATTTCTATAACAAGTAAAAGGGGAATGAAAGGCGATATGGTGGATAGTATTCCATTTAATGTAAGAAGTTTGCTGTAGTCTCCTGATTTGACAATTTCTATCAAATCATTAATTCCGAAGAATGAAATGACTTCGTTATAGAGTGTTTCAAGAATACCCATAAGTGTATTTTAAACAAGCGATTTTAATTTCTTCCTTTTCGCCAGGAAATCTTCAAATTGTTTCAGGCTATAACTACTCAGGTTTTGCTCTTTGGTCAGTCCGCCTTTTTGAGCAGATAATATACCGTACTTCACATCATCAAAACCTTCAAGAAAGTGGGCGTCGGGATTAATGGAAATGATGCCGCCATTTTCAGTTGCATATTCAATCCATTTCCAGTCAATATCAAGGCGGCGAGGGTGCGCATTTAATTCTATCACTACATTATTGGCAATACAGGCATCAATTACTTTTTTATGATCCAGCGGATACCCATTGCGGCTAAGCAGCAGGCGGCCGGTCATGTGCCCGAGTATTGTAACGTATGGATTGGAAATAGCTTTCAATACACGCGCCATTGCCTTCTCTTCTGTCATTTTCAGATTGCTGTGTACAGAAGCTATAACAAGATCGAAGGTGGCTAATATATCATCTGTATAGTCCATACTGCCATCATTCAGTATATCACACTCTATGCTTTTGAAAATTTTAAACGGTTTCAGCTTTTTATTCAATTCATCAATATACTTATGTTGTTCACGGATTCTTTCTTCGGATAGCCCTTTTGCGTAGAAAGCGGATTTAGAGTGATCTGAAATGACGAAGTATTCGTAACCGCGTTTAATACATTCGTTGGCCATTTCTTCTACTGTATTAGTACCGTCACTCCAGTTACTGTGGTTATGAATGATTGATTTGATATCGGATGGCTGGAGTACAAGCGGTAATTTGTTTGCTTTTGCTTTAGTGATTATTGATTCAGACTCCCGCAAATAGGGAGGTATGTATTTAATCTTTGCCTTTTCAAAAATAATTTCATCTTCCTCCGATTCGTCACCATTATATTTCAGGCCAGGATACATTTTCTGAAAGCTTTCGACAAATGCCTTATTACCTGTTGTAATAAATAATTGTTCGGCCCTGTTTTTTACTCCCGTATAAAACCGGAGTTTCACACCGTTCTTTAGTTTATATAAAATGCTGTTTTCGGTTTCTTCCAGTAATTCGGGTGGTTGGGCCGTCTGAAATTTCGGTTTAATTGTATTATTATCTGCCAGAATAATAAACTCCAGTTCATCAATGATGGATTCCTGTCTGCGATAAGCTCCGGTTACTCTTACTTTATCTGGTCCAAATAATTTTTTTAAATAACCATCTATCTGTGGGAATAAAGCTTCTATCTGTGCATATAAAAAGCTTCCCTGGTTGCTAAGGAAAAATTCAATGGCTTCCTGGATATTTAATTGTGTTTTTTCACCGAAGCCTTTGTATAGTGTAAGCCTGTTTTCATTGCAGGCGTATAATAGTTCGCCGGGTGATTCAATGCCCATCTCTTTCCAGATGGTATGAATCTTTTTTGGCCCGATACCTTTTATATTTAATAGCTCAATAACTCCCGCAGGTGTTTTTTCAAGGTATTCGTTCAAGATACTTAACTGACCCGTGTCGAGCATTTCTATTACCTTTTTCCCAATGCTTTCACCAATGCCTTTTATTGTAAATAATTTATCACGGGGTGTGTCTTTAAGCTGACCGGGAAGCTGCTCAATATGATAGGCAGCTATCGAATATGTTTTAGTCTTAAAAGAGTTTTC
>JAEUVI010000521.1 GCA_016787105.1 Chitinophagaceae bacterium
CAAAATGTACCATTCTACATTCGTACGGGTAAATACATGCATGAAAAAACAACATTGATTACTGTTCATTTCAAAGAAGCGCCGCGCTATGCTTTTCCCGGAGAAGCTGTTGAAACATGGCGGCCAAACCGGTTAACTTTCAGTATACAACCAGAAGCGAATATTAAAATGCGTTTCCAGGCAAAACGACCAGGCCCTAATATGATTCTGAATCCGGTGGATATGGTGTTTAATCAAAAAGAAGAATACAATGGATATGAACCGGAGGCTTATGAAACTCTCCTGGAAGATGTGATAGAAGGAAACCCTACTTTATTCATGCGTGCAGACCAGGTAGAAGCAGCATGGAAAGTAATCACACCTATTATGGAAGCATGGGCAAACAGGCAGCCGGTAGATTTTCCCAATTATTCACCCGATAGCTGGGGACCTGAAGACGCGGAAGCGCTGATAGCAAGAGATGGACATAATTGGGTAAGCCTGACTTCAAAAAATAAGGAATAGAAATCCAGCATATGAACCTGCACGTTTCAAAAAACAAAGATGAACTGAGTAACTATGCTGCCAACAGTATCAGCCAGTACATACATGAAGTTTTAAAGAAAAAAGATCGGTTTACTATTGCACTATCAGGCGGCAGTACACCTGAAAAACTATACAGTTTATTAGCTGAAAAGGAATACAGCACAAAAATTGATTGGGCTAAAATTCATTTTTTCTGGGGCGATGAACGATTTGTTCCTTTTACAGATAAAAGAAATAATGCGGCTATGGCTTTTACCACATTATTGAACCATGTTCCTGTCCGGAAAGAAAACATTCATATCATGCGCACGGATATAAGCCCGGAAGAATCTGCGGTGGCTTATGAAAAAATTTTACACGATTATTTTGATCGCAAAAAACATTCTTTCGATCTTGTTTTACTAGGTCTTGGTGATAATGCACATACACTTTCTCTTTTCCCCGGGTATGATATTATTCATGAAAAGAAAAAATGGGTAAAAAGCTTTTACCTGAAAGAGCAACAAATGCACCGCATATCATTAACAGTTCCTGTTGTAAACAATGCAAGCCGCATCATTTTTTTAATCAGTGGAAAGGATAAAGCTGCTTCACTGTATAATGTACTATATGCTCAACATGACCCTGATTTATATCCCGCACAAATCATTCAACCTTTCTCCGGGGAGTTATACTGGTTTACAGATGAAGCCGCTGCCGCGGACGTAAGGCAATAGTATTTATTGGAGTGATTGCAGCCAGTCTTTAATTCCCGCAGCAATTTTTACTGCTGCAGCACGACGAAAGCCGGCATCACGAATTTTTATTTCATCGGTTTTGTTGCTGAGAAAAGCTAC
The DNA here is from genome assembly GCA_016787105.1 of Chitinophagaceae bacterium. Lineage (GTDB taxonomy): Bacteria > Bacteroidota > Bacteroidia > Chitinophagales > Chitinophagaceae > JAFDYH01. The sequence continues at coordinate 1,362 of JAEUVI010000521.1, forward strand.
TTCCACAAGGCAGTTAGGATAATCAGTCGGCCCGTTTAATCCAAAATTGAAACTACCGATATTTCCATACTCTTCAAGATTCAACTCAAGCATTCGTTTTAATATAAATTGTGAAAGCGGACGAAAACCAATGTATCGATAGTACGTGCTTACTCCTTTATCAGCTTCATTGCCAGATGAATTGAGATGAATACTTACCAGTAAATCAGGTTGCTCCCTGCGCAACATCATTACTCGCTCTATCATTGTAAGTGCAGTGTCTTTTTCTCTTGTCATAAATACAGTTGCGCCTTCGTTCTGCAATACATCCTGTAGTTCTTTTGCAATGCGCAGCGTATAATTTTTTTCGATAATGCCGCTTCGTATACCGCTTTCACCTTCGTTGTCGCCACCATGTCCGGCATCAACTGCTATTTTTAAATTCGAAAATGATAAATCAGACGGTTGTCTCTTTACACGTATTACCAGCTTGTTTCCTTCATAATAAATCGAATAACCCCAATGCTGAGGATGGTTCAACTCAATGATGACACGAAATACATCATCTTCGATTTGTTCGTAGTATGCGTTCTTTATTTCCCTGGCGGTTGAGAGTTGTGCAATCCAGTTGGTATTACTCGCCACACCGTATATATCTACAATAATGCGTGATGGGCTTATTTCCTGAAAACTCTTATACGGTAATTTATCTTCGAGAGAAACAGTTACATAGTCGTATTTATCATCGCCAAAAACTTTCCAACTACCAGTAAGATAGTACGAGCGGATCCATATGGTAGAATCGGCTATGAAATTTTCTTTTGGAAGATAAGCCGAATGATTTATTGACAATTGTACTTTGTACTTGTTATTAAAACTATCTGTAACCCTTACAATAATATTTGAATCAAGAAAATTCATCTTCGCACCACCCAGGCGATCTTCACCAACTCCATATTCCAGGAAAGGAAGTGGCCCCGTGGTACGGCCTTTTAATGCTACACTATACTGAGCCGTTAGTATAAAGCACGATAATATGCAGGTAATAAAAGAAAATAGTTTTTTCACTGCTACAAATAACATAAAAACACTAATACTATCCTAACGTAGAATTACCAATAGGCCCGAAGGGTTTTACTGAATTTTGAAACAATCCTGTTAAAATAAGCACTACTCTTACTTATCAGCCGTTAAATTTGTGTAAGTATTAATCCTTATCCTAAAGAAAAAACCAACCTACAATGAACTGGAATCAAACAATGGGCTATGTCTCGAGCGTTGCTACACTACTCCCGATAGCAATTATAGCCTACCTTCAACTATATAAAAACCGCAGCCTGCTGGTGCTGATGTTTTACTACATTATTACACTTGTATTTAACCTTTCGTCCGAGCAGATAATCAACTTACCTCCATCTGTTATAAAGAATATCGGATTCTTTAATAATATTGTGGATGCCCCGTTAATGCTTATTTATCTCTTGTACTTTGCAAAATCTGAAAGCCTTCGTAAAAAAATTCATGTTACCATTCTTTCCTTTCTTGTGTTTGAAGTTGCCGTTACCTTATTTTTTGGCATCACTTCCACAACAATAACAATCATACTCGGGCCGGGCATTTTACTCGTATTATTATTTACATCACGGTTCTTTGTAGAGCAGGTAAAGATAGTAGTACAGCAGAATAAGCCCGCCGGTAAAGCCCTGATGGCTACTTCTACTTTATTTGCCTATGGCTGCTTCTTCATTATCTACCTGTTCTGGTATGTTTTTGAGACGCCTAATGTTCAAGATGCTTTTCTTGTCTATTTCTTTGTTGCTACTATTTCATCTATCCTTGCTTCTATAGGCCTTGTAATAGAGAGGAAACGCTTTAAAGTATTGGATGAATTGAAAACAACAAGAAAGGAACTCAGCATGCTCTATCCGAACGAAAAAATTATCTTTCCGAAAGAGGCTGCCGGTTCCTTTGAAGAAGAAGAATATTAAAACGGATATTTTCCTTCAGCTATCATTTTATCAGCAATTCTGCGCCTTGCATCTTTTGTATTGAATGGCTCGGCTTTTGTAAACCGTTTTAATCCCATTAATATCATCCGCTGATCATCACCTTCTGCAAATGCATTTATCGCATCTTTACCAGACTTGTTTATCCTGTCTGCCGCATCATATATATATGTACGTACAATATCGAGGTACAGTTGGCAATTCGCTTCTCCTCTTTGATCAATCAATTTCATCACACGCAGCATAGCACTTTCAGCATTAAATGTTTCAATGGCCATGTCCGCAATATTCATCAGTACTTCCTGTTCGTTTTCTACTTTCATCATCAGTTTCTGCACAGCAGCACCTGCTGTTAAGAGTATCGCTTTTTTAAGGTTGCCGATCAATTTCCATTCTTTCGCATAAGGTGCTTCATCGCCAGAACCAAAATCAGGTATACTCATCAACTCTTTTTGAACACCCATTGCTGCATTCATCAAATCCAGGCGGCCCTGCATAGCACGTTTCAGGGTCATATCTAATGTAAGCAGACGATTAATTTCGTTGGTACCTTCATAAATTCTATTGATACGGCTATCGCGGTAAGCCCTCGAAATGTTATACTCAGCGCTGAAACCATTACCTCCATGCACCTGCACGCCTTCGTCCACTACAAAATCAAGCGTTTCACTTCCAAAAACTTTCAGCATGGCGCATTCAATGGCATACTCTTCTGCACCTCCCAACAATGATTCATTAAATGGTTTGCCTGCGGCCTGCAGTTCATGTTCTTTTTCATCAATCCATTTTGCAGTACGGTATAGTGCACTTTCGCAAACAAAAATGCGAATGGCCATTTCTGCCAGCTTATGTTTTATCGCACCGAAATTTGCAATAGGCTGCTTAAACTGTTCTCTTGTTATCGCATATCTCACTGTTTCGCTCAATGCCCTTTTGGAACCACCTAACGCTGCTGCGCAAAGTTTTAAACGGCCAATGTTCAGAATATTAAATGCAATCTTATGTCCTTTGCCTACTTCGCCGAGCAGGTTTTCGACCGGCACTTTACAATCCTGAAAATATAACTGTACAGTAGAAGAGCCCTTGATTCCCATCTTATGCTCTTCTGGTCCTTGCGTAAACCCCTCTGTTCCCCTTTCTACAATAAACCCGGTGAATTTATCACCATCCACTTTTGCAAATACATTGTACACATTGGCAAAACCGCCGTTTGTAATCCAGCACTTCTGCCCATTCAGGATATAATATTTACCATCAGCACTGAGTTTTGCAGTTGTCTTTGCACCGAGTGCATCACTACCGCTATTGGGCTCTGTCAGGCCATAAGCTCCTGCCCACTCACCGGTAATCAGTTTAGGTATATATTTTTTCTTTTGTTCTTCTGTACCAAAATACAGAATTGGCAATGTGCCGATACCGGTATGCGCTGCAATAGCCACAGAAAAAGAATGACCGGCTCCGAGGTAATCATTAACAATTGTTGATGTAATAAAATCTTTTCCGAGCCCTCCATATTCTTCAGGAAATGATACAGACAGCAAACCCTGTTCTCCTGCTTTCGTAAGCAATGATTTCATGAGCCCTTGCTCCATATTGTCTATACGATCAAGTATAGGCATTACTTCCATATCAAGAAACTGATCGCACATATCCCGGATCATTTTCTGTTCTTCCGTAAAATCTTCCGGGATAAATGTTTCAAATGGTGATGATTCTTTTACAAGCCATTCACCGCCCTTCAATGCTGCTGATTTTTTTATGTCTGTGCTCATAGAAAAGAGTTTAAAAATTAAAGACTAACAGTTATTTTCTATTTGGATAAATACGTCCTATTGAAATGTTTATTCGTTATTTCAGATTATCATAGACTATCTGCAATACTTCTTTACATACATCTATTTTATCAGCAGGCACACTGGTCAATGCTTCATTCAATGTATCTTCTGCCAGCAGCATTGTTTCTTCCTGTAGCTTCTGTGCCTGTTTTGTAAGATAAATGCGGTTAATACGCCTGTCATTTTCAGCAGCCACCCGCTTTACAAGGTTTAGCTTTTCCAGGTTATCTACCAGTCTTGTTATACTCGGCTTATCACGAAAAGTTGCATTGCACAATTCCTGCTGGCTGATACCGTCTTCTTTCCATAAATGATATAAAACACTCCACTGTTCAATAGTCAGGTTAAGACCGGAGGTATTAAACTTCTTCTGCAGCCTGCGGGCAATAGCTGTAGAAGCTTTTCCCGTAATGAAACTGTATAATTCGCCTTTTTTAAATTGGTTGTTTGGCATATAGTTGTTTGTGCAACTATCCAAATGTAATGATATTTCCGGGCTGTTCAAATATTTTTTCGAAAAAATTTACCGGATTTGTTAATTGCTTTATTGATAAGCCGGTAGCATTCGCTACAGATCAACTGCAATAAGTAGATTTGTTGCACTACATGGTTCTCCTTTTTATTATCATATTGCTTTTCATCGCATATAGTGTAATAATTGCTCGCTTTTACCAAAGCTGGAATCAGGCTCCTGCTTTTATAAGCAGTGAAAAAAAACCGCCTGTAAAAATTTCTGTTATTATCGCTGCACGAAATGAAGAAAAGAATATTGGCAAATTGCTCAGTTCTTTGCAACAGCAGGATTACCCGGCTGATTTACTCGAGGTAATTGTTGTTGATGATCATTCCACTGACGCTACTGCTGAAATAGTAGAACAGTATTCGTTTGTTTCTTTAGTACAGTTAAAAGAAGATGCAATAAATTCTTACAAGAAAAAGGCAATAGAAACCGGTATAAACAGAGCGTCTGGTGAACTAATCGTAACAACCGATGCCGACTGCACAATGGGAAAAAACTGGATTAAAACAATCGCCGGCCTGCAGGAGTTAACCGGTGCTGTATTCATAGCTGCCCCGGTTGCTTTTTCTGAACAAGCAGGTAAAACTGTATTGCAGCAATTCCAGGTGCTTGATTTTTTGGTTTTGCAGGGAATAACGGGAGCCGCTGTTTCAAAAAAAATGTTTTCTATGTGCAATGGTGCTAACCTTGCTTATACAAAACAAGCTTTTGCAGCTGTAAATGGATTTTCGGGAATTGACCATATTGCATCGGGTGATGATATGCTGCTGATGCATAAAATCAGCAAACAGTTCCCGGAAAAAATTCAATACCTGAAATCGAAGGAGGCGATAGTGTATACTGAAACAGAAAAAACATGGAAATCATTTTTTAATCAGCGAATACGCTGGGCCAGCAAAGCTGATAAATATGATGATAAAAAAATTCTTTTTGTGCTGCTGCTCGTTTATCTTTTTAATTTTTCGTTCCTGGCCTTATTGATTGCTGGTTGCTGGAATTACCAATATTGGGTTGCATTCTTGGGTTTATGGATCGCTAAAACAATTATTGAATTTCCATTTGTGAGTTCAGTAGCATCATTCTTCAACAGGCAATCACTAATGAAATATTTTTTCTTCCTTCAGCCCATTCATATTTTCTATACCATTGTTGCCGGGTGGCTTGGTAAGTTTGGCAGCTACGAATGGAAAGGAAGAAAGGTTCACTAACAGGAAAAAGAGATTTCCTGAATTTATTTTTACCTTTTATTTTATAATGAGCAATACATCTTCATCATTTCAACAGGCAGCCTGGAAGCGTTTGAAAAAAAATAAAGGCGCTGTGCTCGGAATGATACTTATTGCACTAACCATCTTTATCGCTGTATTTGCTTATTTCATTGCACCGGATGGCTCACCATTTGCAAACAGGATTATCTTAGAAACCGGTGGTGAAAAGCCCGGATTCACGCAACAGTTTCTACAACTGAAAAAAGAAAAGAAGCCGGAAGCAGCCGGGTTTTTTAAAAAGCTGGCATACGGAAAAGAAGATGAATACTTCCTTGTACCACTCACGTCTTATACAATTGCACAAGACAGTATAATTATTCAGAAATTCATTGATGAAAGTCTTAACGAAAGACAGGCTTATCATTTAAACCAGGTGGCTTTGCAACCTGTAGTTACTAAAAAATTTCTATTGGGAACCGATAGATATGGCCGCGATATTTTGAGTCGCCTTATAGTAGGTACGAGGGTAAGCCTCGCTGTAGGTTTGATTACTGTAATTATTTCTTTATCTATCGGTGTGCTACTGGGTTCGCTGGCCGGCTATTATGGTGGTAAAACCGATGCAATCATCATGTGGCTAATAAATGTTATCTGGAGTATACCAACGTTATTACTGGTATTTGCAATCACATTGGTACTGGGCAAAGGTTTCTGGCAGGTATTCATCGCCGTTGGGTTAACGATGTGGGTGAATGTAGCAAGATTGGTGCGCGGTCAGATAGTGAGTGTACGTGAGTTGGATTATGTAGAGGCTGCGAGGGCATTGGGCTATTCAAGTTTCCGGATTATATTCCGTCATATACTGCCCAATATAATGGGACCGGTAATGGTTATTGCTGCTTCTAATTTTGCATCTGCAATTGTTATTGAAGCGGGGTTAAGTTTTTTGGGTGTAGGTGTACAACCGCCACAACCAAGCTGGGGATTAATGATAAAAGAGAATTACAATTTTATAATAACACAAAACCCGGTGCTTGCGCTTGCACCGGGTTTTGCAATTATGTTATTGGTACTTGCTTTTAATTTATTGGGCAATGGGCTACGGGATGCTTTGAACGTAAAAGAGAAACTATAATTTAATCTTCTGCGATCCTCACATTGCGGCTGAAGCTTTCATCCAGTGAAATGAATGTTTCTGTTCTTTCTATCCCTTTTATTTTTTGCAATTGATCGTGCAGTACCTGTCGCAGACCCATAATATCCTTACATACAATTTCCGCGAACATACTATAATTACCTGTTGTATAATTGAGCCTTACTATTTCAGGAACCTTCTGCAATTCCTTTGCAACGGAATCATATAGTGAACTTTTTTCAAGATAAATGCCGATAAAGGCGATTACATCATACCCTAGTTGCTTCAGGTCTACATTTAATTTCGTACCTTTTACAATACCTATCTCATTCAGCTTTTTGATACGTACATGAATAGTACCCCCGGATACAAACAATTTCTTTCCCAGATCTGCATAAGAGATTTCCGCATTCTCAATCATATGCTGAATGATTTGCAAATCCAGTTTGTCGAGATTTAATTTTGTAGCCATAACGCACCAAGTTTTTGATTTTATTCAATATAATTAGCAAATATTTGAATAAAATCAATCATTTCAAAATTTTTCTTGGATAATTTGGAAATAAAGGGGACAATTGGTTATTTTTGTTCTATCAAAGTTCTTTTACACATGGCAGCAGGGTAATAGCTGCGAAAGCCATGATATATACTGTGGGGTGATGAAACCTTGGCAGACATGCCCTCTCGTCTCGGGGGTGGGGATAACAGGATAAACATAGCATAGAGCCGACCGTCAGGCCGACCAGGATTGACCACTAAAACTTTGTACTATGGCTAACTGCCCCGTGGAGGTTCGAATCCTCCCCCTACAGCTTTTTTTCTCTCGTGTGATTGCTCGCCTCTTGTATTTCAATACGCCAGAGGCTTTTTTGTTTT
>JAEUVI010000537.1 GCA_016787105.1 Chitinophagaceae bacterium
AAAAATTGATCTGGTCAAAATCGATGTTGAAGGATTTGAATTGCAAGTACTGAAGGGAAGTGATATTATTCTAAAGCAGCATAAGCCTGTTATATTTATGGAAGTAGATGATATATTATTAAGAGCTAATAATACTTCACCCGCAGAATTGTTTTCTTTCCTGGCAGATCAATATGGTTATTCTTTTACTCATGCCCGTACAGGAAATGAGGTAAAGAAATCAGACGTTTTTACAGGTTGTCACATGGATATTATCTGTAATCCCGGGGAAAAATCAGAAACGTTTTTATAAGCAATAATGAAATTGCATATAAAAATGTACGGCTTCAGAACATATGTTGTTTAATTCCTTCAGTTTTCTTCTCTTTTTTCCTGTAGTTACAATTCTTTATTTCATTATTCCATACAAATGGAGATGGCTGCACCTGTTATTGGCAAGTTGTGTATTCTACATGGCCTTTATCCCGGTGTATATATTTATCCTTCTTTTTACTATCGTTGTAGATTATTTCGCGGGTATTTTTATCGAGGTATCTCGGGGGCGTAAAAGAAAGTTTTTTTTGATAACAAGCATTGTTGCTAATATTTCTATACTTGCCATTTTCAAGTATTATAATTTCTTTGTCGAGAATATTAATGCATTGTTTCACCTTTCTGCTGCTAACGCTATTCCTTATTTATCTATCATTTTGCCTATCGGTTTATCCTTTCATACATTCCAGGCCATGAGTTATACAATAGAAGTGTATAGAGGAAAACAGGCCGCGGAAAGGCATTTTGGAATATATGCGCTTTATGTAATGTTTTACCCGCAGCTTGTCGCGGGGCCTATTGAAAGACCGCAAAATCTATTATGGCAATTCAGGATAAAACATGAATATAAAATTGACAGAATTTACGAAGGCTTAAAATTAATGTTGTGGGGGCTTTTCAAAAAAGTAGTAATAGCAGACAGGCTGGCATTGTATGTTAATGATGTATATGGAAACTACATACATTGGGAAGGTGCGAATTATTTTCTGGCAACAATCTTTTTTGCTTTCCAGATTTATTGTGATTTTTCCGGGTACTCAGATATGGCTATCGGATCGGCAAAAGTGATGGGCTTTCATCTCATGACAAATTTTAACCGTCCATACTTTGCAAAAGATATCCAGGAATTCTGGAAGCGATGGCATATTTCATTATCCACATGGTTCAGGGATTACGTATACATACCACTGGGAGGTAACAGGGGTACAAAGACAAGAGTATACCTGAATGTGGCAATTGTTTTTCTGCTGAGCGGCTTTTGGCATGGGGCAAACTGGAATTTTATTATATGGGGAGGCATCCATGCTGTATTGATTATAGCATATATGGTTTATAAAGAGTATTCCGGAAACTTAATAGGGGATAAAAATCGGTTTTTAAATTTATTGGGAATGATACTCACATTCTTCTGTGTTTGTATTGGTTGGATATTTTTCAGGGCGGCAGATGCAGGGCAGGCCATTACAATGCTAAAAGGTATAATTCATGCGGATTGGTCTTCATTTCGTTTAAATATTTCAACAGGTGATGTGCCTTTCGGTACCACATCTGCAGTTATATCTCTCTTCATGATTGCTGTGTTATTGTTGAATGAGAAATTTCAAAACGTACAGCAATTGTCATTAAATGCAAGACCTGTAGCCGATATATTATATAATGCAGCTATACTCTGCATGGTTATTGTTTTTGGGGTGTTTCAGAAAACAAGTTTTATATACTTCCAGTTTTGATTAACGGGCAAAAAAAAATAGCAGCGATAGCAGGTATTGCATTGATAGGAGTGGTTGTTGTTTCGGCATTAATTAAAAAAGGGTATCACAATTATTTTCGGCATAAAGCAGGAAGGGTTCGGGAAATTTTTCAAAACAACAAGGCCTATGATATACTTTATCTTGGTTCTTCACGGATGCATAACGCGATTAATCCACAAATAATAGACTCGGTTACAGGCTTTAAAAGTTATAATGCAGGTGTTGAAGGTGGTAATATGTTTGAGTTTAAAATGACATTTGACGGATATCTTGTTAATCATCCGCCACCATCTGTAATGATATTATCAATAGACGCAAAATCATTTGATATAAAGAAGGATATTTTTTTTCCACCTCAATATTTTGAATGTCTCGATAACCCGGTTGTATATAATGGTATGTCTCTACAAAAAGACTATAATACTTTTCTTATACGCTATTTGCCTTTTTCAAGAATTATTTATTACGATGATTTTACAAAAATCAAGGCAGTGTCAGGACTTTTAGGCGCCAATGAAATGAAGCAGCTAAATTCTTTTGAATACAACGGTTTTTTATCTAACGGCAATGCATGCATTGATACCAGCATAGAGCTAAAACAACCTTCAGTATCCTTCTCGTTTCAGAAAGATGCAGTAAACTGGTTGCAGCAAATAATAACTAAGTGTAAAAGAGAAAAAATTGAATTGCTCATTACTTTTTCACCAGAATACAGGTATGTTTCTCAGCAAGCAGTAGAAAATTTCCCTTTTTTTTCAAAATTACTTGATAGTATGGGCACTGTTAATGGATTGCCTGTTTACAGGGACGATAGCCTGGAATTATGCAGGTACCCCTGCAATTTTGCAAATCCAACGCATTTAAATACACGAGGTGCTGCAGTTTATTCCGCTGTTATAGCTCAGCGCATCAGTAACCTGGTTCAATCTAAAGCTATTCGTTCTTTCTGGCATATATGAAAATACCCCGCTTACAATCGTTGCGCTCTTTCTCTGTATATGCATTTGTAATGTTTTTCAATGCGGCTATCTCATTTACCGTTTTTTCCTGGCTTACACATCAGCTCAGTCCGGCAGATTTTGGAACAATAAACCTGTATAGCTCATACAGCATTTTGTTATTACCGTTCATAAGTTGTGGAGTGCCATTTATATTGAGTGTGGATTATTTCAGAATGAAAACATCGGAGTTTAGCACTCATTTTCAGACCTGCTTATTAATTCCGGTAGGCACTACAATTTTTTTTG
>JAEUVI010000574.1 GCA_016787105.1 Chitinophagaceae bacterium
GGCAATACGACATTTCAGGGATGAATTTGAATGGCATGTGCTGACTCCGGAAGAGTGTTTGAAACGGAACTATGGACTGGCGGGGTATGCAGAGCCGAGAGCGGTGGTGATGTAGGAAAGTAAAAATTCAAAAGTAAAAACGAAAAAACCGTGGAAGATTTGTTTGAGACTTTTGAATTACAGGAGGATGAGAAGCCATACAATATAAGACATAGGTCTTACTATTTTTCAAAAGATGTTGTTTTGTTTGTCAGGGATTGTAAATATGATAAGGTTTACTATTCTTTATTTGATCAACTTATCAGGAGTGCTACTTCAATCTGCGCGAATTTAGTCGAGGGTAAGGCTGGAAGTTCGAAGAAGGATTGGAAGAATTTTTTTCTGATTGCTTTAAAATCGGCCAATGAAACAAAATATTGGCTTTGTTTAATAAGAGACACTTTGGAAATTGATAAAGTAAAAATTAAAGAGCTGATAAAAGAGGCTGATGAGATTTCAAATATTATTGCAACAATTGTAGTGAATGCTGAAAGGAAGTAAGTTTTTTTAATTTTTAATTTTGACTTTTTAATTAATTATGGCTGACGAAATAAAACTTTTTAAAGTAACCATTGACAATATCACGGTGGAAGTGCCGCCGGGAACAAGCATCCTGCAGGCAGCACGTAAGATTGGCGGCGATGTAGCGCCTCCTGCAATGTGTTACTATACTCCCTTAAAAGGAAGTGGTGGTAAATGCCGCACTTGCCTGGTAGAAGTGGCTGCTGGTTCCACTGCGGATCCAAGGCCGATGCCTAAACTCGTAGCAAGCTGTCGTACCAATGTAATGGATGGAATGGTGGTAAAAAATATCACCAGCCCGAAAGTAATGGACGCAAGAAATGGCGTGGTTGAGTTTTTATTAATCAACCATCCGCTGGATTGTCCGATTTGTGATCAGGCTGGAGAATGCCATCTGCAGGATCTGAGCTATGAGCATGGTAAAGAAAGTACCCGTTACGAATTCAAAAAAAGAACATTTAAAAAACATGACCTGGGTAAATATATCCAGTTGCACATGACACGTTGCATTCTTTGCTACCGTTGTGTATTTACCGCAGATCAGGTTACCAATAATCGTGTGCATGGTGTGCTGGACAGGGGAGATCACTCCGAAATAGCCACATATATCAAGATGTCGCTGGATAATGATTTTATCGGAAACGTAATAGATGTTTGCCCGGTAGGCGCTTTGACAGATAAAACATTCCGATTTAAGAACAGGGTTTGGTTTACAAAACCAGTGGATGCACATCGTGATTGCCCAACCTGCTGTGGCAAAGTAACTCTTTGGCAACGGGGCGATGAAGTATTGCGTGTAACGGCGAGAAAAGATCAATGGGGTGAAATCATGAATACTGAGGATGGCAAGCCAGGATGGATATGTAATGAATGCCGCTTCGAAAAAAAGAAAACAAGTGATTGGGTAATAGAAGGTGTGATGAAAGTGAGCCGTCATTCCGTGATTTCGGCTAACAAGTATATTAATGCTGTAAAGCCAGAGGAAACAGTAGCTGCTGTGATGGGCGGACGTGCGCCGAAATTGCTGATGGATATACACAATGTGAGTGACATAAACGATCCTGATGTGGATTTGAGCCTGATACAGGGGCCTGCAACAGGCAAAGTGTTTGAAAAAAAATCAAAAAGCTGATAAACTAAAGCGGATTGCAAACGAATTAAATTGATCCTGATGATCATATTACAAACCATAGGGTTTCTGGTTCTTGAAAAATTTTTGCTGGTAGGGTTGATAGTGTCGCTATCAATGATAGTAGCCATGTATGCAACCTATGCAGAAAGAAAAATCGCTGCTTTTTTACAGGATAGGATTGGCCCAAACCGCGCCGGTATTTTCGGTTTACTTCAACCGTTAGCTGACGGAGGAAAATTGTTTTTTAAAGAAGAGATTATTCCACTGGCATCTTCAAAATTTCTGTTCATACTGGGACCTTGCCTTGCAATGATAACAGCTTTGCTGACAAGTGCCGTTATTCCATGGAGTACACCATTGCATTTATTTGGAAAAGATATTCCATTGCAGGTAGCAGACGTAAATATTGGTATTCTTTTCATTTTCGGTGTAGTGAGCCTGGGTGTGTATGGTATTATGATCGGTGGCTGGGCATCCAATAACAAATTCTCGTTGATGGCCGCTGTGCGCGGCGGTTCGCAAATGGTATCTTATGAATTACCAATGGGACTTGCATTGATTGCAGTATTGATGATCACAGGCGATCTTAGAATGAGCGTAATTGTTCAAAACCAGGTTGCACACGGGTGGCATATCATTTACCAACCGCTTGGTTTCCTTATATTTTTTATTTGTGCATTGGCTGAATGTAACCGTACTCCGTTCGATTTACCGGAAGCGGAAAACGAACTGAACTTTGGTTATCACCAGGAATATTCATCTATGAAACTCGGTTTTTATTTGTTTGCTGAATATATTAATATGTTCATCAGTGGAGTGGTGATGTCTTGTTTATTCTTTGGGGGGTACGATATTCCGTTTGTAAATGAAGCAGCCTGGGGTATTAATCAAAACCTGCTGGCTATAATTGGGTTCGTAGTATTAATGACTAAAGCTGGTTTATTCATCTTCCTTTTCATGTGGATTCGCTGGACGATACCGCGATTCCGCTACGATCAGTTGATGAATCTTGGATGGAAAAAATTAGTGCCGCTGGCACTGGCGAATATGGTGATTACGGCAGCGGTGATTTTGTGGTTGAATAAGTAAATAGTCAGAACCATGATTGTGGTGGATTTTTGGATTATCAGTAGACTAAATCCTATAAATTCTATAATCACCCCAAATCCAAGTTCAGACAATTATATTTGCGGCGATTAAAAGTCCCTCTTTGGGAAGGATTTAGGGAGATTTCATATATGCAATTAACTAACAGAGCAAAACCGGTGGATCGCAAGCCAATGACATGGCTGGAGAGCATATACCTGTGGAATATCGGGAAAGGCATGCTGATTACATTGAGTCATTTCTTTAAAAAGAAGGCGACTATTCAGTATCCTGAAAAGAAACGGACTTTTTCGCAGGTGTTTCGTGGTTTGCAGGTATTAAACCGCGATGAAGAAGGACGTGAACGTTGTACCGCTTGCGGTTTGTGCGCTGTTGCATGTCCTGCGGAGGCAATAACAATGGAAGCAGCCGAAAGACAAAATGGCGAAGAGCATTTATACCGCGAAGAAAAGTATGCAGCCAAATACGAAATCAATATGCTGCGCTGCATATTCTGTGGATATTGCGAAGAAGCTTGCCCGAAAGATGCAATTTATTTATCACAAACTTTTGCGCCAGCTAATTATGGCCGCTCTGGTTTTATATATAAAAAAGAAGATTTGCTGATTCCCGATCCTATAAAAGATCCTGAAGGATATAAAAAGGCATTGGGCGAAAGAAGTAAATTAAAAGATTGAAAAATGTGAAAATGACGCGATAAACCAAAACTGATTTTCTGATTGCGTTATTTTCAAATTGAGTAATTATTTATAATGAACATCACACATATTTTATTCTGGTTTCTTTCAGTACTGGCGGTTTTCAGCGCATTAATGGTTATTACCAGCAAAAACCCGGTACACAGCGTATTGTGGCTTATCGTTACTTTCTTTGCTATATCCGGTCATTATATTTTACTGAATGCACAGTTTCTTGCTATTGTAAACATCATCGTTTATGCAGGCGCAATAATGGTTTTGTTTTTATTCGTAATCATGCTGATGAACCTGAATAAAAGTACAGAACCAATAAAACACCGTTGGTTGCAATGGGCTGGTGCAATTGCAGGCTTATGCCTCATGCTTGTGTTGGTTGCGGCGTTGAAGGATACAGAAATAAAAGGACAAGCTGCGTTGGTAAACAGTGGTGATATAGGACTAATAAAAAATTTAGGAAGAGAATTGTTCACTACCTATGTAGTGCCATTTGAGATAAGCAGTATTTTATTCCTGAGTGCAATGGTAGGTGCAGCGGTGATAGGAAAAAAAGAATAATTTGAAAATCAGAAAATGACTCAATTACATTCTTTAATTGAGCATTTTCAAATTGTGGAATTTCGTTTATGCCAATAAACTATTACATATTTCTGTCTATTGCGTTGTTCGCAATTGGTATTGTAGGTGTGCTTACACGCCGCAATGCAATTATCATTTTCATGTGCATTGAGCTGATGTTAAATGCGGTAAACCTGATGTTGGTTGCTTTTTCGAAAATGCACCACCTGGCAAAAGCGGGAACAGTAGCGACAGCGGGTACCGACGGACAGTTATTTGTATTTTTTATAATGGTGGTAGCCGCGGCCGAGGTGAGTGTGGGATTGGCTATCATTGTAATGATGTATAGAAATATACATTCTGTAGATGTGAATTTTTTAAACAGATTAAAACATTAGAAGGTAGAAATAAAAAAATTAAAAGTAAAAACCAGGAACTCACTTTTTTGAATTTTTACTTTTGAATTTTGACTTGATAAGTATGAACAATTCACTTCAATTGGCCTGGTTGATTCCATTTTTTCCCCTGCTCGGGTTCTTAATAAATGGGCTTGGGAGAAAATCGCTTTCAAAATCATTGATCGGTATTATCGGCAGTGGGTCGGTATTGGCTTCGTTTATTGTCAGCGTATGGGTTTTTCTGCAGGTAAAAGGCGGCAATACTTTCGACGCTGTTTATTTTGATTTTATTTCCGTTGCCAATCTCAATATTCCTTTCGCTTTCAAACTCGATCAGCTATCGTCTATTTTTCTTTTGATTATAACCGGAGTGGGTTTTCTCATTCATGTGTATTCCACGTCTTATATGCACGAAGAGAAGCCAGAGCACTTTGGAAGATATTTCGCTTATCTCAATCTTTTTGTGTTCTCTATGCTGTTGTTGGTAATGGGCGCCAACTTTGTTATCATGTTCATTGGTTGGGAAGGTGTAGGGCTTTGTTCTTATTTATTAATCGGGTTTTGGTTTAAAAATACTGAGTATAACAAAGCAGCCAGCAAGGCATTCATCATGAACCGTATTGGTGATCTTGCCTTTCTTATTGCTATTTTCTGGTTATTGTTAAAAGCAGGTTCTGTATCATACAACGAAATATTTACTACTGCTACTTTAGATAAATTAAACGGAACCGATAAAATTGCAATTACATTATTGCTGTTTATTGGAGCAACGGGTAAGAGTGCGCAGATACCATTATACACCTGGTTGCCCGATGCGATGGCAGGTCCTACACCCGTATCCGCACTCATACACGCGGCAACGATGGTAACGGCGGGTATATACATGATTGCACGCAGCAATATGCTTTATTCCATGGCGCCGCTTACTTTAAATATTATTGCCGTTATTGGTTTGGCAACAGCATTGCTTGCCGCCACTATAGCGTTAAAACAAAATGATATTAAAAAAGTATTGGCTTATTCTACCGTTAGCCAATTGGGTTATATGTTCCTTGCATTGGGAACCGGTTCTTATGTAGCTGCAGTATTTCACGTAATGACGCATGCATTTTTCAAAGCTTTATTATTTCTTGGCAGTGGAAGCGTGATACATGCAATGGGAGGGGAACAAGATATCAGAAAGATGGGCGGCCTTAATAAATACATGAAAACAACCCATCTCACTTTTTTAATTGGGTGTTTGGCAATTGCAGGCATTCCGGGTTTATCAGGTTTCTTTTCTAAAGATGAAATACTTGCGGGTGCATTCGCGAAATCGCCAATCCTATATGGCATTGGTTTATTCACTGCATTACTTACTGCATTTTATATGTTCCGGCTGTATGCTACTACATTTCGTGGAAGTTTCCGCGGCACACATGAGCAGGAGCATCACCTGCACGAAAGTCCGGCTGCTATAACAATACCATTGATAATACTTGCCATTCTTTCTGTTATCGGTGGGTATGTAGGAGTACCGGAATTTATCATGCATGGCGCTCATACATTAAAAGATTTTCTCGCGCCGGTTTTTGCGGAGTCAAACAAAATACTGGAACCACATGAATTATCACATTCAACAGAATGGTTGTTGACAGGTATTTCAACGGTATTGATTGTGATAACGGTTGCTTATGCCTGGAGCAGGTTCAGTAAGAAAGCGGATACAGCAGAGGCAGAAGGTTTTGGCAAAGTATTACAGAACAAATGGTATGTAGATGAACTATATGATAAAATAATTGTGCAACCACTGAATGGATTAGCTGGCTTTTTGAATTCGGTTATCGAGACCAAAGTTGTGGATGGTATAGTGAACGGAGTAGGTAGATTAGTGAGTTATAGTGGCCGTCAATTGAGATGGCTGCAGAGCGGACAGGTAGGCGCCTATGTCTTGCTGATGGTGATAAGCATGTTATTGTTTTTTGTATTCCAGTTTTTCATAAGAAAGTAAGCCCCTGTCTCCGCCCACCGGCGGAGGACTTAGGCCGAAGAGGTTTACGTAATACAAAACTCTTTAGCAGCTTAGATTGCAGGACAGGTTTTACCATATGTATATCGGGATGTTTTTTAATATTATTTAATCAAACCCCGGAAGAATTTAAAGTTCCAGGGTTCTAAAGCTCCCATTAGGGAGTTTGGGATATATGATAGCATTATTATTAATTGTTGTTCCATTGTTGAGCGGGTTGCTTTCCTTCTTTGTTAAGAATGAAAGGACAGTTCGTTCATGGGCTTTGTTTTCTTCTATTGTTACATTGGTAGTTTCAGGATTGGGATTGACATTGCTGAATAAACCGGCAAACCTTGAATTTGAAGCGCAATGGTTGGGCAACCTTGGAAGCAGCTTTGCTATAAAACTGGATGGCATGGGACAACTGCTTTGTTTGTTAACTGCTATTTCTTTTCCGGTTATTCTTGCGGCTACATGGAATACCAGCTATAAAAAAGTGAATAGTTTTTTTGGGTTGATGCTGCTGTCACAAGCAGGGTTGATGGGCGTGTTTTTAGCGATGGATGCATTGCTGTTTTATTTTTTCTGGGAGCTTGCATTGATACCGGTTTACTTCCTTTGCTCACAATGGGGCGGCGAAAGAAGAATACAGGTAACGTTTAAATTTTTTATTTACACTTTTGTCGGTTCGTTGCTGATGCTGATAGGAATTATTTACCTGTACCAGCAAACGCCGGATCATTCATTCAGCATAGCTTCTTTTTACAATTTAAAAATTCCACAACAATCGCAGGGCTGGATTTTCTGGCTGTTCTTCATAGCATTTGCAATTAAAATGCCTGTATTTCCATTTCATACATGGCAGCCTGATACATATGATCAGTCGCCAACTGCTGTTACAATGGTATTGAGTGGTATAATGGTGAAGATGGGATTGCTGGGTGTGCTGCGCTGGTTACTGCCAGTAGTGCCTTTTGCTGCTTATAACTGGTCTATATCAGTTTCCACACTTTGTATTATCGGAATAATCTACGCTTCACTGATTGCGATGAAGCAGGACAACCTGAAGAGGTTGATAGCCTATTCATCCATTGCCCATATTGGCCTCATGTGCCTTGCTATTTTCGCGAATAATAAAATTTCCCTCCAGGGTGTGATGATCCAGATGTTTAATCACGGTATTAATATTATTGGCTTGTGGATACTGGTGGAAATAATGGAGCGGCAGTTTGGTACTAAAAAAATGTCTGACTTGGGTGGGCTTGCCCAAAAAGCCCCTGCTATGGCAATTTTCTTTGTTGTAATAGCTATGGCAAATATTGCATTACCATTAACCAATGCCTTTGTTGGGGAGTTTATGATGTTTAATGGTGTTTTTCAATCAACAATCTATGACGGCAGTTATACTCTATTAGGCTCGATTAAATTAACAGCAAAAAGTTTCGGCGTTATTTATACCACATTTGCAGGCCTGGGTATTATACTAGCTGCGGTATATACATTGAATATGATCCGGAAGGTATTTTACGGAAACAGTAATGAGCTGACTAATGCAGCTACAGATATCAGTACAAATGAAAAACTGGTACTTTCAATAATAGTGGTAGCCATATTCATGGTTGGTGTGTTTCCAAATCCAATGTTTGAATTGACTAATAATATTGTTGACACAATTATAGAAAAAACAAATGTTGCTCCTTTTTTGCAGCAGCATTAACTGAAGGGTATTATGAATGCATTGATATTATCTGCGGTTTGGGGAGTTGTTATGATGTTCAGTAGTTTTTTACTGAAACAAAAAGCCGGTGTACGCAATCTGGCCATTATCGGCCTTGTGGGTGTATTGGTAGCAAACATTCTTGAAATGGGCGGCACT
>JAEUVI010000582.1 GCA_016787105.1 Chitinophagaceae bacterium
AAAAATCAGGTGTTTCATTTCTATACCACATCTCCCGGAATTTGCGATAGCCATCGCTGTTCAGGCATTGCATCAGTGAAGTTTCAAATACATTGCCGAAGTTCAGTTCTTTGGGAAATGGTTTTGCACAGCAGGGCGTCATATACCCATCCCAACTGATATAAAAATGATTCCACGGCAAATGACATTTTTTAAATTCGTTCTTCGTCTTTACATCCCATATTGACAGCTCCACCGTACCGGATTCTTTCGCGGCATTGTATGCAGCTTCCAGTTCATTTTTAAAATCATTTCCGTAAAACAAGTCGTAATAATCGGTGCTCCATGCTGTGATAGCCGATAAATTAACCGGTGTGATATTTACATTTTTAACGCCGAAATCAGCAGCCAGGCGCACTACATCTTTCATCTGTTTGTAGTTTTCCTTTACTGCTACAAAATTGAACATCACCGCTACATTTTTCCTGCTGCACACTTCAACCAGTTTCTGCACCGTAGCAAAGAAAAAAGAATAATCGCTCTTCAAGCGTACGGCTTCATATATTTTACCAACACCATCAATTGAAATTTGTACTGTATCTAAGTAAGGCGCTAATCTTTCTACATATTCCTCCGTGCCGGGTATATGTGCATTGGTGGAAATAAAAGTCTGTATACCTTTATTTTTCTGCTTGATATACCTTAATGTTTCTTCCAGTTTTTTATACAGTAATGTTTCGCCCAAACCTGTCAAACCAATAGAATCAATGTACGGCGCTACTTCATCAATTACTTTTTTCATGCTATCAAACTGAATTGTGCCTTTGCTCATTGCTTGTCCAAAACCATATTCTCTCGGGCAGGTAATACAGCCCAGGTTGCAATGATTGGTAACCTCGAGCATGATAGATGATGGAAAGGGAACTTTTGTACTCTTTGTAGTTTTCAGGAAAGAACCATATGCTTTGTTCCAGCTATAGCGGAAAAAGTTCAGCCCTCCGGGAAGATTTCTCAGCCGGTTAGCTATTTTCTTTAACCTTCTCCGGTTTAGCTTATATGACATGGTTTATCATTGGTACAATATCAATATAACTTCTAAAAACAGTTGGCAGTTTACAATCCGCAGTTTCGTGCTTTTGAAAACTGCAAACTGCAAACTGCCAACTCAGTAACTTAAAATTTTTATCTTAATAAGACTACTTGCTTATCAATTTCGCAAAATAATGAACGGTACGAACCAACTGGCTTACATAGCTCATTTCATTATCATACCAACTTACAGTTCTTACCAATTGCGTATCGCCTACATTCTGTACCCTTGTCTGAGTTGCATCAAACAAAGAACCGTAAGAAATACCAATAATATCACTGCTCACGATTTCATCTTCAGTATATCCAAAACTTTCGTTGGTTGCAGCTTTCATTGCAGCATTTACTTCTTCTACTGTTGTCTTTTTGCCAAGTATCGCTGTTACTTCAGTCAATGAGCCTGTCAATGTAGGAACACGTTGTGCACTACCATCTAATTTTCCTTTCAGTGAAGGTAAAACAAGACCGATAGCTTTAGCAGCGCCGGTGCTGTTTGGAACGATGTTCTGGGCTGCAGCTCTTGCGCGGCGAAGATCACCTTTCGGGTGTGGTGCATCCTGTGTGTTCTGGTCATTTGTATAAGCGTGAATGGTAGTCATTAAGCCATTTACAATACCGAATTTTTCTTCCAGCACCTGTGCCATTGGCGCCAGGCAGTTGGTAGTACAGGAAGCGCAACTGATAATTGTTTCGCTGCCATCCAATATGCTATGATTTACATTAAATACGATTGTCTTTAAATCGCCGGTTGCAGGTGCAGAAATAACCACTTTGCGGGCACCTGCTGCCAGGTGAGCTTCCGCTTTTGCTTTATCTGTAAAGAAGCCGGTACATTCCAATACCACATCTACGTTATGTGCTTTCCAGGGAATTTCGGCAGGGTTTTTTTGTGCGTATATTTTTACTTCATCACCGTTTACAATGATGGAGTTTTCAGTTGCTTTAACATCCGCATCAAAACGGCCCTGTGCTGTATCATATTTTAAAAGATGTGCAAGTACCTTAGGGCTTGTGAGGTCATTGATAGCTACTACATCAATTCCTTCCATTTTATAAATCTGGCGGTAAACGAGGCGTCCGATACGTCCGAATCCATTAATTGCAACTTTAACTGTGCTCATGATGAGTTGAAGATTGATTGTTAACGTTAAAAATTAGTGCAGCGAAGGTACGTGTTTGAAGGTAATTTTTTCTGCATTTTAAAGCGGTGGGGAACAATGCCTTTACACCCGGGAGGAGACCCGGATTCTTTCAAAAGAGTTCCAGATTTTAATAACAATTTTCGCCCCCGAAGCCTGAGATAGTTAATTAAAATTTGGGTCAAAACCTGTCCAAGCCTATCTTTGCACTCCCAAAAACGAACGGCCCGTTCGTCTAACGGTTAGGACATCAGATTTTCATTCTGGTAATAGGGGTTCGATTCCCCTACGGGCTACAGATAAAATTTCGAGCCATCTTTAAACAGGTGGCTTTTTCTTTGCCTTTTAAACGCTGCTGGATTAGCCCACATTTTCAGCTTTTTCAAGCCTTGAATTATCAAATACTGTTACGATGTTAGAGACAGTACTTATTTCAAATATTTTTCTTTTACAAACTGATACCAATCCTTACAAAACTGGTCGTCTGTTATGCCTAGCGTACCGTGCAAGTCTCCATAATTCCTGATTAGTTTTATTAAATTATCCTGCCCGTATTTAGCTAAAATGTATTCAATCAATGTATATCCACAACTATATATCTTACCGCCTTTTAAACGATTATTGAGTTCTGAAATAACCGGGTATTGCCCATTGTTTAAATAAGGTAATGTTTTAGGGTCAACAAACTGTTTGGCTTCATATACACTTACTGCTTCCCAAAGCCAGGTAGGAAAATTTGAAAATTTTTTATCAAAACTCCTGGGCTCCACTGGTTGTCTTTCGTTATCTAAAAGCAGTTTCGGTGTAACGGTATGTGCAAATTCATGTATGGCAACTTTTTTGTTGTCACTTTCTCCCCATGCTTGTGCAACAAAATGAAGTCTTGAAATACCCTCTATATTGCCCGAAGCACTCCAGTTTCCGGTAGCTTTTATATATCTCCATCTCCGGGCATAAATGTATGTTTCAATGTTTTCGGAAGGTTGTGTTTTCAGGTCATTGCCTATTGATGCATAATTGTTTTCTAAGGTATTTGCAAGTTCAATAATTATCGTTGAATCAATGTTACTGCTAAAAAGAAAGCTGAAATGAGGGGTTTTGATCTCTTTTCTATTTTCAGGGGTGAAATATATAACTGAAAATGCCAGAATTATAGCAACTAATATAAAAAGAAATTTTTTGATTTTTTTC
>JAEUVI010000583.1 GCA_016787105.1 Chitinophagaceae bacterium
TACTGCTTCTAATTAACAGGAAGGATGATATGAAAAGAAGCACCCGAACCCTCGGATGAATCTGCCTTTATAATTCCATGATGATTGGCTACAATTTTCCGGCAAATAGAAAGCCCTATTCCCGATCCGGCATAGGCGTGACGGGGATTCAGCCGTTGAAATATCTCAAATATCGCCTCAGAAAATTCGTTACTGAAACCGATCCCATTATCTGAAAAAATGATCCGTGTATATTCTTTTTCACTATCCAGTTTATTTGCCCTCTTTTCTTCATCATTCAATGAAGTACACGTAATGGTTATAACAGGGTTTGTATTTTCTTTCAGAAATTTAAGGCTATTACTTACAAGGTTATTGAACAACTGGTTCATCTGGTGTGGTACCGCTTTCAGTACAGGCAGCCTGTCTGCTTTTATAATGGCACCTTTTTGCACTATCATCAATTCAAAATCGCTCAATACATTGTCCAATACTTCATTTAAATCTATCGTAACAGGTGGCTCAATTACTTTCGTAGTACGCGAATACTCCAGTAAATCCCTGATTAAATCCGACATCCTCCCTGAAGCATTCACAATCTTTTCCATATACACAGCAGCCTGCGGATCATTTCGTTCATTGCTTAATTCCTGGAGGCGGCCAACAAATGTTTTTATCTTCCGCAAGGGCTCCTGCAGGTCATGGCTTGCGATGTAAGCGAACTGTTCCAATTCACTATTAGATTTTTCCAACGCAGCATTTACGATATTAAGTTCCCGTGTGCGTTCATCTACTTTTTTCTCCAGTTCTGCTTCTACAGTTTTTCGATCAGTAATATCTGTTACGGAGCCGGCATAACCCTCAAACTCTCCTTTATTATTAAAGTAAGGAAACCCTTCAGTAAGGCACCACCTTAGCTGACCATCTTTTCTCCTGATACGGAACTGGCTGGTAAAATATTCTTTCCTGGTAGCTGCCATGTTAAACTCCCCGGTTACCCTTTGCGCATCTTCTTTTAATATCGGCGACAGCCATCCATTCCCGTACTGTTCTTTTACCGGAATACCGGTCCATTCCACCCAGGTATCATTTACAAAATGATTTTTACCCTCTTTATCTGTAAGCCACAACCCTACCGGCGCCACATTGGCGATAGTCTTAAACAACAATTCACTCTCCTGCAAAGCACTGAAGGCACGTTTCTCCACGGTAATATCTATAATGGTTCCCAGCATTCTAAACGGAACGTTGCTTTCATTGTAAAAAACCTTTCCCCTGCCTCTAATCCAGTGTATTGAATTATCAGGATGAATAAGTCGTACCTCTACATCAAGTATACCTGTACGTAAAGCAGCCGCAATTGCCCTTTCCCTGATTATCTTATCATCCGGATGAATGCGTTGCAGTAATTCTTCATGAGATGGCCTTGCATTTTTTTCAAATCCTAAAATAGCAAGATATCGTTCTGAATAAACAGGTTCCTTTGTTATCAAATCCAGTTCCCAGGTTCCCAATTCTGCAGATTGAGCAGCTATCTGTAACCGTTGTTCGCTTT
>JAEUVI010000588.1 GCA_016787105.1 Chitinophagaceae bacterium
CACCATGGAAAATATTAATTCCTGACTGAGGAAAATCTTTCACCATGCCGCGCCGCCGCCATAATGAAGGAAATTTTTTATTAAAAAAACCCTGTGGTGTTTGAACAACTACATTTTTAAAATCTGATGGATTAAAGAGGCTGGTCAATCTGGGGGCAAAAAGCTGATACTGGTTCTCAGGATAATAATCGGTAAGGATCGCTATCAATGAGCGAATATAATTTCCCAGCCCCGTTTTATTCTGGAAAGCCCTTTTTGCATCGTAGCCAATATTCATTGCTGCTGATTAAATGAATCACCTGATAAGTTGTTACCAGGAGCGCAATTTAACTCGCTTTTTCTTTTTTATGACCCGTAGTATAGAAATATATAACAGGTCCGGCATTGTAACAGTTAAAATGAATTTCCACATCTTACCCTTGTAGCCGACTCAATAGCATTGGGAAAACCGGTATTTTTATCAACAGAAAAGATTTTACAGAAACTGGAGAAAAAGATGCCTCCTTTTTTAAAGCTTTAATTCCTGTATTTGTCTGCGCTTCATGCAGAAAAAATGATTTACTTTAATGCGCATGTAGCAGACGTAACAGGAAGATTGATTAAGCGATCACAATTTTTTCCTGGAACAGGGCGGCAATTGAGCGTAGGGAAATTCACGAAAAAATTTTACGTACTGTTTAATAATAAAATTCAGGTTAACCAGAGTATGAAAGTATCAGGTTTTTCATTTGTCCGAAATGCAGTTAAATATGGATACCCGGTTTGCGAATCCATACGATCTGTTTTGCCAATCTGTGACGAATTTGTACTGGCCGTTGGCAATTGTGATGACGGGACCAGGCAATTGGTAGAATCTATTAACGATCCCAAGATCCGTATAATTGATACCGTATGGGATGATTCGCTTAAATCCGGCGGAAGAGTATTGGCAGTTGAAACAAACAAAGCCTTTGCTGAAGTTTCGCCTGATAGCGATTGGGCGTTTTACATACAAGCTGATGAACTGGTGCATGAAAAATACCTCGATACTATATACAACGCAATGAAGCAGTATAAAGATGATAAGAATATTGATGGCCTGCTGTTCAAATACCTGCATTTCTGGGGTTCGTATGATTATTATGGCTGGGCATCCAATTGGTATCCCCATGAAATAAGAGTAGTGCGCAACGATAAAAATATTTACTCGTACAGGGATGCCCAGGGTTTCCGCAAGGGAGATAATAAAAAGCTTTGGGTAAAACCTATTGATGCATACATTTATCATTACGGGTGGGCACGTGAACCTAAAATAATGCAGCACAAGAAACACGATTTCGAACAGCTGTATAACGATAACCAGCAAAAACAAAAAATTCCTTTTGATAAAAATGAATTTGATTACAACTCTATCGACTCTTTAAAAAAATTTACCGGTACGCATCCCGCAGTAATGCTGGATAGGATAAGAGAGAAAAACTGGGAGTTTGACTATGATATTTCCAAAAACAAACTTAAATTAAAAGAACGTTTTAAAAACCTGCTTGAAAAAATAACAGGCCGCAGGCTTCTCGACTACCAGAACTATAAAATACTTAAATAAAAGTTTGCAATTTCTCCGTAATAAAAAATAACAGGATATCACCTATTGCCTTTAATTTGCAGCTTTGAAAAAACTGCTTATAATTAATTTTAAAATATGAGTATGCAACAAATGATTCAGGAGGCCTGGGCCAACCGTGAACTATTAAAAGAAAATCAATACGCAGAAACGGTGCGTGCAGTGATTGAAGAAATAGATAAAGGAAGGTTAAGGGTGGCAACACCTGTTGATGGGAAATGGGTAGTAACGGAATGGGTAAAGCAGGCCATCCTCATGTATTTCGGCATACAACAAATGAAAACATGGACCATCGAGCCATTTGAGTTTTATGATAAAATGCTGCTCAAGAAAAATTACAAAGAATTGGGCGTACGTGCAGTACCACATGCAGTAGCCAGATACGGCGCTTACATTGCAAAGAATGTTGTGTTGATGCCTTCGTACGTAAACATCGGCGCTTATGTAGATGAAGGTACAATGGTAGATACATGGGCCACCGTAGGTAGTTGCGCACAGATAGGTAAAGGCGTACACCTGAGCGGAGGCGTTGGAATTGGCGGAGTATTGGAGCCATTGCAGGCAACACCTGTTATCATTGAAGATGGTTGTTTTATTGGCAGCCGCTGTATTGTAGTAGAAGGAGTAGTAGTTGAAAAAGAAGCTGTATTAGGTGCTAACGTTGTACTTACACAAAGCACAAAAATTATTGATGTAAGCGGCAGTGAACCGAAAGAGTACAAAGGCCGCATTCCTGCACGGAGTGTGGTAATACCCGGAACTTATCCAAAAAAATTTCCTGCAGGTGAATACAATGTGAGCTGCGCATTGATAATAGGCCAGCGAAAACCAAGCACGGATCTAAAGACAAGCCTGAATGACGCCCTGCGGGACTTTAATGTTTCTGTTTAAATAATGAAGCCTCCGATTGATGGAGGCTTTTTACTAAATACGATTTGACTAAGACGGTACATAACACATTTACCATTGCTGGGTTCTTCGTTACATTTATTGGTGCGATATTATTTTCTACCAAAGCGATTATAGTTAAACTCGCTTTCGCTAATACAGCACTGGATGCGCTTACCCTGCTTACATTACGAATGCTTTTTTCATTACCGTTTTACCTCGCCGCTGCCTGGATTGGTAGTAGTAATAAATCGAATGTAAAATTTACAAAGGCACAATGGGTAAATATTATTTCGCTTGGCCTGTTTGGGTATTATCTCAGCAGCTTGTTTGACTTCGTTGGGTTGCAATATATTTCGGCTGGTCTCGAGCGGTTGATACTTTTCCTCTATCCCACTTTTGTGGTGCTGATAAATGCTTTTCTATTTAAAGAAAAAATTTCACGTATACAGCAGCTTGCCTTACTGCTTACTTACGCTGGCATTGCTATTGCTTACTGGGGCGAACTGGATATAGATAGCAGCAATAAAAATTTCTTTTGGGGAAGTTTTCTGATCTTTCTCTGCGCGGTTACATATGCATCGTATATAGTCGGCAGTGGCCGAATGATACCTAAAGTGGGTGTTACAAAATTTACTGCGTACGCTATGCTTTCTTCCACGGCAGGTGTATTTATTCACTTTCTGCTTTCGGGAAACAGCAAAAGCCTTGATCATATTGGCACTTACTGGCTGTATGGGTTAGTACTGGCAATTATCGCCACCGTTATCCCAACTTTTCTTATTTCTATCGGAATGAAGAGAATCGGCTCAAATAATGTAGCTATCATTTCAGGAATCGGGCCGGTATCTACGATTGTGCAGGCTTACTTTATATTGGGTGAAAAAATTTTCCCCGCCCAGATTGCTGGTACTATACTGGTTGTAGCGGGTGTATTATTAATCGGCTGGAAGACTGCCGGACAAGACACTAAAAATTTGGAGCAAACACGTTAACTGAACTATATTTGCCGCCCGTTCCAAACCAACGGAACAGGAAGCCCGGGTGGCGAAATTGGTAGACGCACCGTCTTCAGGTGGCGGCGCTGCGAGGTGTGCTGGTTCGAATCCAGTCCCGGGCACCAGAAATGGACAAATCGAAAAATGGCTCGGTTTGTCCATTTTCTTTTTTCGCTGAAACTTTCTCTAGATTGTATTTTAGCTAAACCATTTCACCATTTAATGTTTTTATCAATAAACCGTATCAAACTTTCCGCCATCTGCCGTTGCTCTGCTTCATTTGGATGATCGGGAGTGTCTTTATAGGCAAAAAAATGCGTGTATATTTTCTTATCGTGTAAAGCAGCAACTGCCTTTTCAATATATCCCGGCCAGGGTGAACCGGGCCTTACTGCATCCATATTGCCAAGAGCGCAAATAATATGTGTGTTCGGATATTTATTCCTTATGCCTTGCACAAACAGTCGATATGACTCTATTATAAAATCTTCTGTTGGCGCTTTTTCACCAAACCTCTTTTTAAACTGTGGATAGTCGTACTGATTAACCAAAGCATTATCATTCTGAAAAAGATTAATCACAACGACACCCGGTATTGCCTTTGAAAAATCCCATTTGCTGGTGCTGTCATCTGGATTTAAACGATTATACATTTCAGGCATAATCATCGTAAACCAGCTTATCATTAACCCTATTCCGCTCCTTGCAATACATGAATACTTGGCATTAAAATGTCTTGCTGTAATGGCAGCATAACTTTGATAATTATTTTCATCACCATAGGGTGTATCGCCACTATACATACCGGAACCTACGGTGATTGAATTTCCATAAAACTCCATCATTCTTTTT
>JAEUVI010000006.1 GCA_016787105.1 Chitinophagaceae bacterium
AAAGCAAAAATATCTTTCTCATCTCTTGTTTGTAGTCCTGTATTAAAACATGCTTTATCGCCATCTGTAGAAAAAGAAATTAGTCCTAAATCTTGTGCTCTGAGAAAGGTATAGTTCAAATAATTAGTCAGAATTGGAAACTGCTGTTTATATTTTGTTTTAAATTCTGGTTTATTAAAATGCCAATCTTCTTCTTTTGCAACATTGTTTGCAAGGTGTTCATATGGAGCTTCCCAAGTCTCTCCATTAGCTCCGTCATAAGGAAAGTGAGCAAAAATTTCATCAAAATTTTGGTCAGGGTGTCGTTTCATTAAAGAGCCATACTTTTTCATATAGTTTGTTTGAATTTAAGTTTAAGGTGACGCACAACACTTCAAATTTATGATATTACACGCAGGTTCTAAAAATATCTGACATTAAAAATCAATGTGCTGGCGTTATAATTTTCGTATTATAGTAGCGTAAATGACGATTAAAGAAAATATTGATATATGGGGTTGAAAAAAAATCCGTCAGCTTTTGATGCTTGTCAACTGTATAAATATTTATTAGGAACATTTACCGGAAAATAATCCGTTCCGTATTTCGCTTTCAATAATATTGCTACTATTTCATAAATCTGCTGCTCTGTCCGTTGAAACTGCCGTAGCAGTCCCATCATAGCATAGCTTAACGGGTTTACTGACGGTATAAATGTTTCCCATTCGTAGCCCTTACCCCAAATAAGCCCCTTCACCGTTAGTGATAAGTCAGCATTCAGTGAAACAAGAAAATTCAACACATCAATACAACTATTGGCATGCTGATTAACAGTATGGAAAACCGGGGTTTGCCCGCCAAAGCCGTTACTGTCAAGTCCTGCTTTGGCATTAATATCCGCGCCATGCCTTACAAGCGTTTTTGCACATTGCAGATGGTTGTACTCGGCACAGATATGCAGGAGAGATGCCTTGTAAAGCGGCGTAAACGTGCAGTCTAATGAGTATTGTTTTAATAATACAGTTTTATCGCTGCTTATATACCTCTCAAGCAACACTGCATCATCCAGTAACACCGCTAACAAAGCTTTATCATCGAATTGGAGGCCGGCATCCACAAATACTTTTATGCAATCCTTAAACCGCGGCCCCCGGAGATACATGTTTATCATCTCATAAATGAGTGGCTTTCCCTCATGCAACTGGTTAGGATTAATTCCATTTGCAAAGCATTCTCTTATACCTTCCGCGGAATGTATTTCAAAGTCACCTAATATTTTTTGCAGGTAGTCCATCTGAATTGGGTTTAGCCGCAGCCATTACTTCTAAAACTGTTTGTTCAGATTGTGATAATCGATCTTCGACATATAAGGAAAGTAAGGCAATATTTCAATGAGTTCTTTCGCCCTGCTTTCATCAACATGCTGAAATATAAGGACCGCATCTTTTCTTGATACTGAAATAAAAAAGCTTTCGAGAATATTTTCTTCCTTCCAGCGATTGATAAATTCCATTTCTTTTTTGGGTAATTCGGGAGTAGATTTTATTGTTTCAATACCATTATCCGAGAGCGTAATCAAAACCAGTATTCTGTTCATCTGTTATAAGTTTCAATAAAATTATTATTTAAAATTGAAAAACAGCCTTTCGTCAGCTTTGTTCAATTTTTATTTACTGCCGGGCCTGGTTTGAACGGTTGTGCATTTATAATTGCGACTCCTGGCAAAAACATTTTATTTCGCCGAAATAAGTTACTATTCTTTTTACGCCGGATACTGCTGCATGATAAACCAATACATATTATAATAGGCAAAAGCAGCAATAGCTGTGACGGGCAATGGATTTTCAGATGAGAGAAAGGCGGTGGGCAGGGTAGCAGGCAGGACCGGGTTTTAGAAAAAATAATTTAAGTGCCGGAAGTTGGAGAATATGAAACGGCTATAGAAACGGCAGACTATTTTGTAAACAGAGCTTCATCTGCAATACGGGGAGCCTTTGCATTATACGGGAATAGAAACTTCAATAAAAGCCATCCGGAATTATTTTATCAATAAATATTTAAATTGTAGTGTGTAAATACATGAACAGGGTAGTAGAAGGTAAACGTGGGTTGTGTGGCGTGAGAATTCTGCAAAAGAGAAATACCTGTATGTAAGCCAGTATCTATGTTTTTATGTTTGAAAAAAATGATAGCAGCATAAATAAACTATTGATATGAACGAAACCACAACTACAAAATACACTACTGTACAGGAGTATATTTCTTCACTGCCTGCAAAATCCAAAGCTATTGTAAAAGAACTGCGCAAAACGATTCAGCAAGCCGCGCCGGAAGCAGAAGAGGTGATCAGTTACAATATGCCTTCATTTCAGTATGAAGGGGGACTCGTTTACTATGCAGCATGGAGAGATCATATCAGTATTTATCCACGTACTGCAGCTTTGGAAAAAGCATTAAAAAAAGAATTGGCTCCGTATGCTGCTTCAAAGGGTACACTGAAATTCCCTCTGAGTGAACCGGTACCTTTTGCCCTGATAAGTAAAATTGTAAAAATCCGGCTGCAGGAAAATATTGATAAGATAAAAAAGAAAGCAAAAAAGTAATTGCCGGTGATTGATAGTGTAAAAGGTTAGCAACCTGTGTGTGATGATCCGGTTGCTAACCTTTTAAATTCTATTTAGCGAGGAAGGGACTGATAACCTTCATCAGGGCATCAGTTGCCATCATCAATGTTACATGGGTAGTGGCGGGAATAATGGCCAGTTGTGATTTTGGAAGACCAGCCATATCGCCGGAAACCCCGCCGCCGAAGGCTTTGTATATTTCAGCTATATGCTCCAGTTCCACGCCATCATTATCACCTTTGATAATCAGGATTGGTTTTTTTATTTTTTTCACATTTTCAATTCCAAGATCAAAGGGCTGCGCATCAAACTTTGCGAGTTTCGTTACGAATTCTGCCCAATGCGTTTTATCCGGGGCAAGGCGATCGTATTCAGTTTTTAAGGGTGTCTTTTCAAAAAATGCAGGCTTTATTATCGAAAAAATATCTCTTACGGACTTCATCCACCCATCAATTTTGTAAACAGATGAAATAAAAACAATCTTATTCACCATGTCCGGGTATTTTATTGCAAACTCAAGAGCAACTGTAGCACCGAAACTGTAACCCAGTATATCTGCTTTGTCAGTTTTCAGGTATTTTAATAATCCGGCTACATCATCGGCCATGGCTTCCCAGCTATAATCGCGATTGATATCTGCCGTACGTCCATGCCCCTGCATTTCGAGTGCGATTACTTTGTTTGTTTTTGCAAGTATGGGTATCAGCTGTCCCCAATTCATATCGATGTTCATGTAGCTGCCATGCAGCAATACGATTGGTTTCCCTTCGCCATGTATTTCGTAATACATTTTTAACCCGTTTACAGGGGCAAGGCCCGATGATTTCAGCGAGGGCATTTTATCAGTATGAGTAATTTGTTGTGCAGTTGATGGCAGCATTCCCGTAATGATTACAGAAGCTGCAATCATGAAAACTTTTGTGATTGTTTTTATCATTGCAGGTTTTTAACAATGGTGATTAATGGTGCAAACATAAAGCGAATAAATGATCTGCAGGAGTGTTGCCGCGACAAAAAGCGGGTGCTTTACGACCTGCATAAGACAGGAGTGAGGCAAAACAGTTAACGGGAAAAAGAGCGGGCAATGTTTTCAATCGCTTTCAAAGCCCCTGATTCAAAATGTATACGGCCATCAATAGTTGCTTGTGTTTTCCCCGGTAGCTTTTCCCCGGTTATCGATACATACCTGGCATCGCTTATGTACTTTTTAATAGCGGAGGAGTCGAGGTATGGCTGAAGTTTTTCAAGATTTATTTCAAGTTCAAAAAAATGAGGGGTTGTATCAGCATCCCAATTTCTAACCGCTTTTTCATTTGTGTTCAGTACCAGGGCCGGCCCTTCTTGTTTTATAGTAAACTTATATAGCGGAAAAAAATCCCGGTTGATAGCCTGGGTAGCGGTTGCAATATTCTCCCTTTGGAGATAATTTAATAATGCCGGATCGGCTTTAGCCGTTATTTCTATATCAGGCACCTGTACCGCAACGACTGTACGCTGCTCTTTTTTTTCAAAATTATCATCATAACCGTATGTGACGATAGTATCA
>JAEUVI010000174.1 GCA_016787105.1 Chitinophagaceae bacterium
TCGTACTTTTTCTCCCGAATCAGTAATATACTTTCATAAAAAATGCTTTCTTATGAGATGGAAAACAACTCTCACCACAGCCAGAAAAAAAGTATATGAACTATGGAATAAGGATAAATATGTGCTTAGCCTTACCTATAATCCCACAGCAGGTACAGCCCGTATAGAATCTTCAGATGAAAAGCGGCTTTTTATTATCCGTAAAGAAGGTATCTTAAAAAACAAAACCGTATTGATAAATGAATATGGTTTCCAGGTTGGCAAACTTGGTAATGAAAACAAAGAAAACTTTATCGAGTTTGATGGCGAACGCTTTTTCTATACAATAAATAATAACGACGGGCCTAAATTGGTTATTTATAAAGAAAGCCAGGATAAACCCTTACTGGTTTGCGATCTTTCTGCTGTACCGGGTAATTCGAATCCCATCACACTGAAACCGGATGAGGCTATTGCTAAAACAAATGACGTAGTCAGCTTACTCGCTTCTTTATGCTGGTTAATGTTTCAACCGTTTGCTAAAACAAAAGCAGCTGAACTTACGATAACGCAATAATTTGTTTCAGTACAAATCAGGCGATTGCTTTTTTCTCCGTCTTCAAGGCATGGTAGGCGAGTAATGCGCTTACGAGAAATAATATTCCTCCCAGTAAGAATGACACACCCGGAAAATATACAGGAGCGTTTGCGTGGGTAAAATATGCAAATAATCCTGTCATGATCGGTGGCCCGATAATAGATGTAGCGCTCATCAGGCTTGTTAATGCTCCCTGCAACTCTCCTTGTTCATTTGGCGGCACATGCCCGGATATGATGGCCTGTATTGCAGGCCCTGCTATTCCACCAAGGCAATAAGGAACCAGGAAGAGAAACATCTTCCAGCCCTGTGTAGCTATTGCAAAAAGAAACATACCTGCAGCATATAATGCAAGCCCGACATATACACTCTTTTCATTTCCCAATAATGGATTGGTATAGCGTATCAACCCACCCTGAACCGCAGCTACCAGGATTCCCACAGTTGCTAATGATGCACCTATTAAACCAGGTGACCATTTAAAACGTTCTATAGCAAAAAAACTCCAGTTACTCTGCACCGCATGTGACGCAATGTATATTAGTATAAGTGAAATGACCAATTCGCCAATTCCTTTATAGCGCGTCAACAGGCGAAATGCTCCTAATGGATTAGCACGTGCCCATTCAAATTTTCTCCGGTTTTCAGGAGCCAGCGATTCCGGTAATACAAAATAGCCCCACAACCAGTTAAGTAAACATAGTCCTGCCGCAACGATAAAAGGAACTCGGGAGCCGACTTGTCCCAATAACCCACCGATACCGGGACCAATAATAAACCCTAACCCAAATGCTGCCCCGATCATTCCAAAATTCTGTGCCCTGTTTTCATTGGTACTGATATCAGCAATATAAGCCGCAGCAGTAGTAAAACTTGCTCCCGTTATCCCCGCAATTATTCTTCCAACAAACAGCCAACCCAATGAAGGCGCGAATGAAGTAAATAAATAATCAATTCCGAATCCAAATAATGAAAATAATAGTATTGGCCGGCG
Source organism: Chitinophagaceae bacterium (assembly GCA_016787105.1). Classification (GTDB taxonomy): domain Bacteria; phylum Bacteroidota; class Bacteroidia; order Chitinophagales; family Chitinophagaceae; genus JAFDYH01. Next base: position 1,572 of record JAEUVI010000174.1, read on the forward strand.
ACCATACCGATCACTCAGGTTTCCTATAAGTGGCGCACACAATACCTGCATGATCGCAAATGAAGCCGTAAGCCACCCTCCTACTTCCGCAGCATGACTGGTATCACTACCAGTAAGTTCTTTCAAAAGATTTGGAATAACAGGAATAATAATTCCCCAACCAATTACATCAATGAGCAGGGTAACAAAAATAAAACCCATTGCTGCTTTGCGGTTTTTATTACTTATAGCCATACCAGAAAATTAATGAGTCTGCAAATATGATAGATTTATACGAAAGAGACTCATTCCTGTTGTATTAAATTGAAAGGAAAACCAGTTTTCCGGCAACTCTTTTTTATAGCTGAAAAACACAGATAATTCTGCAACAAACAGGCAAGGTTAGTTGTATTTATATAAATCAGTTTACAGTTTTTCCCATACCTGCTTTGCAAACTGCTCGAGGGAAGGATCCCTGGCGCCCATCAGTAGTAATACACAATCGCTGGTAAAATGATTGCGTACGGCAGAAAGAAAATCAATTCGATGCTCAACGAAGTAGGCATTTTTTCCTAACTGCTTCAGATCATTGATGAGGTCATTAGCTGAAATATTTTTTTCAGCAGTACCTCCTGCATAAAATATTTCGCTCATCCATATTTCATCAGATGATCGCAATGCTTTTGCTATTTCCGTTACAAAATCATTTCTTAAAAAACGGGTAGGGCCATAGCCATGCGGTTGAAACCATGCAATTACCTTAGGTGTAATCGGCTGGCAGGCTTCGATGGAAGCGGCACATTTCACAGGATTGTGTGCATAGTCATCTATCAGCCACACTCCATTTTTATTGCCTATTACCTGGTGCCTGCGGTAAATGCCTTTATAATTTTTTAATGCTTCCGCACAGGTTTTTAAGTCAACACCCAATTGATTGGCGACTGCAGTAGCAGCCAATGCATTTTCCATATTATGCTTACCGACAAGGTTAAGCGAGAATGATACATTGTTAATCGTAAAGCCAACTGTTAACCCATCCTGCCGGAAACCAGAAGCAATATAACCCGCGTCGGATTTTTCATCAGAGGAAAAATCATTTTGTGTGTTTTGAGAAAGTTGCTTTGCCAGGTAATGCGATTGATTAACTATAAAACGCTTACTATTATTTTTAAACGTTGCAAACACATCCATCAGCACATCTATCTCTTTATGATCTTTATCTACGTTCAGCAGCAACCCAATCTCAGGATGATACTGCACAATAGAGCCATCACTTTCATCCGCTTCTATTACCAGCCACTCTCCCGTTCCTGCTTTTGCGTTTCCTATTTTTCCTTTTTCAATGATGCTTATCAATCCGGCACCGCCGATAAAACCAGGATTTAATCCCGCATGTTCCAGTATATCAAACAACATCCCGCTTACCGTACTTTTTCCACTGGTACCGCCAACAGCAATTGTCTTTTTGCTTTTGCAAATTAATGCCAGCAACTCCGACCGTTTGATAATCGGAATATTCAACCGTTTTGCTTTCTGTACTTCTTCAACAGTATCTTCAATAGCAGTAGATACAACAACCAGGTCCGTAGCTTCCGTTATGCCTTCGCCATTCTGTAAAAAACAACGGATGCCTTCTGCTTCCAGTTTTTCTTTCGTTTCGTTGTACTCGCCTTGCTTAAAATAACGATCACTACCGGCAACTTCTTTGCCAATACCCTGTAAATATTGCGCAATTGCGCTCATGCCTGTACCGGCAACACCAATAAAAAAGACATTCTTAAAATCATTGATAGTATTGATCATGCTGCAAATAAAGGAAATATTGAGATGCAATGAGAATTCAAGATTTGTCATGGGGAAAAAGTAAATAGAATGGCATATTATATTTGGCTAAAGCCACCGGGTTATTCTTTCTTGATCCACGGCTTAAAAGCCGTGGCAACTACCCTTAGCGATTATTTACAAACTCTCTTTTAAAAAGATCAGCATTAATCAGCTTTAAAGCCGTGGCAATATGAAAAATTATTTGTTTTGTGAAACTATAATTGCCCTGCTCTGAAGAACAGGGATCATTTAGTTATAATGAATCGGCTTTAGCCCAATTAATGAAACATGTTCACAAATAAAAAGAACCTCCCGTATAAGAAGGTTCTTTTTCTCTCAACAAAACGGACGACACTATTTTTATTTATGCAATTCTATTTTCGGCAGTTCCGTTTCTTCCCTTGCATTTACCGTTACATCAGTAATGGTTGTATCCTGGTAGCCATTCGATGCATTTACAAATACGGTATAGGAACCCGGCGCTAATCCACGTACTTTAAATTTACCATCACGGAAAGGAATAGCATAAGCAGTATCTTTTGCGTTATACACGCTTACTACCGCATAAGCATCCCATGGAGTGATTTTTCCTTCTATTGCTCCCGTTGCCTTCATAATGAACATGCGTATAAATGGCTTCAGGTAAAATTCTCCATTACGTACTTTAATAATTGATTTACCCACATTGAAATCAAGCCACAATTGCAATTGGCCGGTAAGATATTCGTCAAACTCATGTCCATACAGTTTCAATGTGATAACTGAATCGCCCCTCATCAGGTGCAAAGGATAACTAACACTGTCTTTTACCAATGAATTATTGGCACCTAATGTTATTTTTATCCGTTTGATTTTTCCCTGCGGTATATTTCCGGCAGCTAATAATGTATCAGCGCCATTACGAAGCGTAAGCAGATCATACACGCCCGGGCGGATAGCAAGGTCCTGCCATATTACACTTGTATCGCGGCCATCGTCGCAGTCGCGATCATGATGTCTATGATCAAGTGAATCGGCCGAGGAGGTATCTACCAATACTTTCACAGATTGGATGTCAATTAATACCTTGTCAAATAATGCCGGATCGTCACTGAGGTACAATGAAACCCGCTGCTGACCTGCAGGTACGGCGCTAACATCTGATTTGTCTTTGGAACATGCAATAAAAATAGCCGCAGAACAGAATGCAGCCATCAGGATAATGAAAATTTTACGTGAAGCTTTCATACACTTTCTTTTTTTTAATACCGTCTGTTAATAAAATAAATCGAATTTGTCCAGGATCGAAGGTGTGGGGTGGGAACTTGCCTCCCTAAGACAAAAAAAATGCCGCAGGGTTTAACCGGTTAAAAAAATTCCGGGAAAAACCTGCGGCAGGCGATATAGTAAAAGAACTATATGAAAGTCTTTATTTTATTTACTGATACTGAATGTACATAGGCTGCGGTTTCAGTTTCAGTACTTCCTGTGGTGTCATCAGGCGGCTGTTATCACGCAAGTCGTTTTTATAAAATAATTTAAACCCGGTAAACTGAACAGGCTCTTTTTGAATAAACTGCCTGTAGGTTGTAATCTTTTTCGCAGGATATCCCCAGCCATCCATATCCATAATCACCTGTACTTCCGGCTGCACTTTTATATTCTTATACCCCGTTACCATTTTTTGAGTAAAGCGGTGTACTACTAGCATTTTGGGCGGAAGGTTATTTTCTCTTGCGATCTTCGCAAGATAGTTTGATGTATAATTTATATCATCCGCATTAAGTGTGCCTATAACTTTTCCCGGGGCTTCGCCGCCTTTCATTGAAAACTCAGGATCTATTCCCAAATGCACGTTCGGCAATTTCAGGTATTGCTCGAATTGAGGGATTTCTTCCTGTAGTGTACTTAACCCGACCTGCACGTCTATAAATACCAGTGCATCTATTTCCTTAGCCATATTTATTACAGAGTCAATCTGGTGAAAAGGCATCCGCAGCCTGTATTTACCTCCTTTGCCAGGAATGCCTTGTGCCGTAACGGCTATATAATGCAGTGCGGGTATCACAGGTATAGATGTGTCCGCCGCCTGCCAGTTAGCAATTTCAGCTTTCAGCATCTTCAGCATTTCTGCTTTCGGATACTCACCCAGCACACCCATTCTTTTTGAGTAAAGGTTACCATAAAAAGCCAGCACCCTGTTAAATGGTAAAATTGCCCCCGCATTCGGATACTCATGGGGCACAGGCCACAGACCTGAAGTATCTCCATTTACCATTGTTGCTATTCGCTGATTGTATACTGCCGTATCAATAATCGTGGTATTAGCCCGTTTTACAGCTCCTTTTTCCTCAGGCACTGTTGCAACCGCCGCTTGTATCGGAATATCTGATTTAGGCTCACCGGAAAACGCCTGGATACAGCCATAAATAGCTGCTATAAGAAGCAACACAATAACTGTAATCAGTAAATATTTTTTTTGAATCAAGGATGAGAGGGTTGCTGTTTTGTTACCTGTCTGGCTCATACGATACGGGATTAAATTAAGTAATGTTCTGAAACGGAATTTTGAATGTTTTTAGTATGAAAAACAAATCAAAATTATAATGCAAATTATGAAATTGTTTAAATAGGTTCAACGCATAATTACTAACATTTTCCCTGACAAATACCCTTTATGTAAATGTTCTTTTTACTCATACTTTTTATAAATTCTTACAAAGTATGTACTGTGAATATGCAGAAAAAATATGCCTGCAAATGACAATAGTGTTTACAAACCGTCTTTTTCTTTGCGTGCTGCACGGAGCATTTCACCAAAGTCCATTCCTTTAAGCATGGATGTAACTGTCATGGCGATTCGTTTTGCCTTGGTAGGAGCTGTTTTGGCCTCCATTATCCATTTGCTGTAATAATGCTGGTGAGAAAGCGGCATTTTCTGAAAAGCAGTCATTGCTTTTGGTTCATCTGAAAGGCATTCCAGCAATTCTTTATCTATTTTCAACGCAGATTCGTCTTTTTCCAATTGCA
>JAEUVI010000013.1 GCA_016787105.1 Chitinophagaceae bacterium
CTTTTTAAATAAGTATAAAGATATTATTAAGATACCCTTCATTATGGGCGTTGGAGGTTCGTTTGATGTTATTTCGGGTAAAACTAAGAGAGCGCCTATCTGGATGCAGAGGGCAGGCCTGGAATGGTTTTTTCGTGTAATGCAAGAGCCAAGAAGATTGTGGAAGCGGTATCTGGTTACAAACACGGTATTTATATACCTTATTGTGAAGGAAAAATTTTCGCTTAAAAAAGAAAAAAAGTAAACATGTTAGTAACAATTGTTGCAGGTGCGAGACCAAATTTTATGAAAATCTCGCCGATTATTAAAGCTATCAAACTGCAGCAAGCCGAAGGTCATGATATTCATTACCGTCTTGTTCATACGGGTCAGCATTATGATAAAAAAATGAGCGCTGATTTTTTTGAACAATTGGGCATTCCGGAACCGGACGCAAACCTGGAAGCAGGTGGAGGCTCACAGGCTGAGCAAACTGCTGCTATTATGGTGCGCTTCGAGAAAGATTTGATAGAACATAAGCCATCAGTTGTGTTGGTGGTTGGAGATGTAACTTCAACAATGGCCTGTACTATCACTTCAAAAAAACTATGCATACCAGTAGTGCATGTAGAAGCAGGTATTCGTTCGGGCGATATGACCATGCCTGAGGAAATTAACCGTATAGTAACTGATTCTATATGCGATCATTTTTTTACAACGAGTGATGTAGCAAATAACTTTTTGAGAAAATCAGGAGTTGAAGACTCACGCATTCACTTCGTAGGAAATACGATGATTGATACACTTTTACAAAACCTTGATCGGCTGCAGCAACCAGATTGCTGGAACAGCTTTTCGTTAAAGGAAAAAGATTATTTCCTCGTCACACTGCATCGCCCCGTAAATGTTGATGATCCAGCTAATTTGAAAAAATTATTAGATACAACATTGGATGTAACAGAAACATATAAAATTGTATTTCCTGTACACCCGCGTACAAAAAAAATACTGGAAACTATAAATTATCAGCATGAAAGGTTGTTTCAGATAGACCCACTCGGCTACCTGGAATTTATTTACCTCGTAAAGAATGCTAAAGCAGTGATTACGGACTCTGGTGGAATAACAGAAGAGGCAACCGTTTTAGGAGTTCCATGTCTGACCTTGAGAAACTCAACAGAAAGGCCGGAAACTATAACCCTGGGCACAAATGAACTTGTAGGGGTAAATCCTGAAAACCTCAAGCCTTACCTTCAAAAAGTAACAAATGGCAATTGGAAGAAAGGTGGTGTGCCGCCTTTGTGGGATGGAAATACATCAGGCAGAATTGTTGAAATACTGATGAAATTGTATTAATAGAATAATTTTCTTTAAATTGTCACTTAAGTTATTCTTATAGTTGCAGCCAAATGAAATGCCACGCTTTTAATTATTTTAAGAGAGTTTAGCGATTGATGAACATTCGATAATAACCCTACTATGAACAGGCGTTTTCTTCAGTTTTTGCAACTAACATTGGTGAGTCTTGACTTACTGATTTTGAATGCGATTTATCTCATGGTGAGGCTCTTTCTTCACAATCGTATTGGTGACGAAAATTTCATGCTTTATTTTCAGTATTGGGCCATACTGAACAGTTGTTGGATTATTCTGAGCTGGATTGGTAAGGTCTATTCATCAGGAAGTATTCTTTCCTTTGAGTCTTTTACAAAACGCACTATGCGTATCTATGTTATTTGGGTGCTGTCTATATTTTTTTATCTTTTTCTTTCACATAAACTCACCTTGTCCCGGTTATTTGTTACTTCTACCTGTATTGCATTTGGCGTAGGCTTGCTTATCAACCGTTTCGCATACATCGGTATCCGGGACTACTTCCGCAACAGCGATAATTTTGGAAAAAAGATTGTAATACTCGGCTACAATGATATCGCGAAAAAACTCGCATCATACCTGGAACAGGAAGGTATAAATATGAAAGTGCTGGGCTTTGCAGAAGATTTTGAGAAAGTAACCGAGCTGTCGCACTATCCAATACTTTCCGGTGTGAATGAGTCCCTGGAGATATCCAAGAAGCTGCAGGTAAATGAAATTTTTTCTACCATTACTCCAGAGCAGGATAACAATATTTATAACCTGATGAAAGAGGCGGAAGCAGAATGTATCCGCTTCAGGATTGTTCCGGATCTCTCATCTTTTATCAGGCGCCCTGTGCATATTGACTACCTGCGTGACATTCCTATCATTTCTCTCAGGAGTGAACCATTAGATGATGTAGCAAACAGGATTAATAAAAGAGCATTTGATGTTGCAATATCAATACTTGTTATTGTTTTTATTTTATCATGGCTGATTCCTATCATAAGTATTTTCATCTTGCTTGAGTCGAGAGGGCCTGTATTCTTTGTACAGCAACGTACAGGTAAAGACAATAAACCTTTTGGCTGTATTAAGTTCCGTAGCATGAAGGTGAATAAGGATGCAAATACCATGCAGGCATCGCGTGGTGATGCACGTATAACAAGGGTCGGAAGGTTTCTACGCAGATCAAACCTTGACGAGTTTCCGCAGTTTATAAATGTATTAATGGGCGATATGAGTGTTGTTGGCCCGCGTCCGCACATGCTGAAACATACAGATGATTACTCAAAATTGATTAATCAATACATGGTCCGCCAGTTTTTGAAACCGGGCATTACCGGATGGGCGCAGGTAAACGGATATCGAGGCGAAACAAAAGATCTGCAGCAAATGAAAGGCCGTGTAGAGTACGACTTGTGGTATATGGAAAACTGGAGCGTGTGGCTTGATATAAAAATTATGTTCCTTACTGTTTATAATGTTTTCAGGGGAGAGCCTAATGCGTTTTAATTTGGGCTTGCTGATATCTGAATAGAAACTCTCACACTGGAATAAATTTCCCTGAATTCTTTTGTAGTGTAATTTTCTTCTTTTTAAAAACCCTGTTGAATTTTGGAGTGTTATTAAGGCTGTAACATTCTTGAAAAGCACATAATAATATTGGGATATTATTAAACTATCTAACTTTAGATAAACGATTGCTATGGAAAAAAGGACTTTTCTGAAAATTTCTTCTGTATTACTCGGTGGTACTGTACTTTCGCCAATGATCAGTTGCAAGCAAGTAGAAAAACAAAAGAACTGGGCAGGTAACCTGGAGTATAGCACAAACAATTTCTACTATCCGAAGACAACAGAAGAAGTCCAGGATTTTATAAAGAATAATAGGAAACTGAGAATACTTGGTACAAAGCATTCCTTCAATACAATTGCTGATAGTAAGAATAATCTTCTTTCTCTCAAAAATTTCGATAAAGTAGAATCATTAAATAAAGAAGCAAAAACAGTAACTGTTGGTGCAGGGGTCCGCTATGGACAATTGGCCGAGTATCTGCAGGCGAATGGCTTTGCTTTGCATAATCTTGCTTCACTCCCGCATATTTCTGTAGCTGGTGCATGCGCAACAGCTACACATGGCTCCGGTGTTAAAAGCGGGAACCTTGCAACAGCCGTTTCCGGAATGGAAATAGTAACTGCATCGGGTGAAATAATTAAACTATCAAAAGAAAAAGATACTGAACAGTTTAATGCAGCTGTTGTTGGATTAGGTGCATTTGGGGCTGTTACAAAGGTTACATTGAATATTCAACCTACATATGAAGTGCGGCAGGATGTGTATTTAAATCTTCCGCAACAACAACTGGAAAAGTCGTTTAACGAAATCATGTCTGCAGGGTATAGTGTAAGCTTGTTTTATGACTGGAAAACCGAAATGATAAACCAGGTATGGATTAAAAGCCGCATGGATGAAAATCTTTCCTTTACTCCCGGTTCAGATTTTTTTGGTGCCAAACCTGCAACAAGGAACGTACACCCGATTATCGAATTATCAGCTGTGAATTGTACCGATCAGATGGGCGTACCGGGTCCGTGGCATGAGCGTCTACCACATTTTAAAATGAATTTTACACCCAGTAGCGGCGCTGAATTGCAAACGGAATATTTTATTCCGAGAGAAAATGCATATGAAGCCATACAAGCTGTGTATGGTTTGCGTGAACATATTTCACCTCATTTATTTATTACTGAGATACGAACAATTGCTGCCGATGATCTATGGCTAAGTACTGCATATAAAAGAGATGCTGTTTCCATTCATTTTACGTGGAAGCAGGAAACAGAAGCTGTGCAAAAAGCAATGCCGCTGATTGAAGAAAAACTGGCGCCATTTAATGTGCGGCCTCATTGGGCTAAATTGTTTACTATTTCACCTTCAGTTTTGCAATCACGTTATGAGAAAATGGCCGATTTCAAAAGCATGATTACAAAGTATGATCCTGATGGAAAATTCAGGAATGAATTTATTGATAAAAACATTTTCGGATAGCGTTATCATTCTCAAAAGTTTTTTATGAATTACATGCCTTCAGTTTTACGGTATAATAACATGAAGTATAACCGCTGTGGAAATAGTGGCCTGCAATTGCCTGCTGTTTCATTGGGATTGTGGCACAACTTCGGCGGTGTAGACGTTTTTGAAAACGGAAGAAAAATAATCCGCCAAGCTTTTGACAACGGTATTACGCATATTGATTTGGCAAATAACTATGGCCCACCACCCGGATCGGCAGAAGAAAATTTTGGCACGATACTGAAAAAGGATTTTACAGGTTCGTTACGCGACGAGTTGATTATCTCAAGCAAGGCAGGTTACCTGATGTGGCCCGGCCCATACGGTGAATGGGGTTCCCGGAAATATTTAATTGCAAGTGCTGATCAGAGTTTGAAAAGAATGGGATTGGACTATGTAGATATCTTTTATTCGCATCGTCCCGATCCTAATACTCCGTTAGAAGAAACGATGGGTGCATTAGATACCATTGTAAAAAGTGGTAAGGCATTGTATGCAGGTATTTCCAACTACCAGGCGTCCGAAGCAAAAAAGGCAATTGAAATTCTAAAAAGCCTTGGTACGCCTTGTTTGATTCATCAACCAAAGTATTCCATGTTCGAGCGTTGGGTAGAAAACGGATTGCTGGATGTGTTGGGTGAATCGGGAGTAGGATGTATCCCATTTTCTCCGCTGGCTCAGGGGCTGCTGACTGACAGGTACCTGAAAGGAATACCAAAAGATTCAAGGGCGGCGAAAGCGCATGGCTTTTTGCAAACAAATGAAATAACTCCTGAAAAACTGGATAAGATTATAAAACTGAATGCTATTGCATCGAGAAGAAACCAATCGCTTTCTCAAATGGCTTTATCATGGTTGTTGAAAGACAAACGTATTACTTCTGTATTAATAGGAGTGAGTTCTGTTGAACAATTGGATAATAATCTTGCAGCACTTAATAACCTGGATTATTCAAGTGATGAATTAGCAGAAATAGAAACTATTTTAAAAAACTGACATATTTTTTGCTGATTACTTCTTCGCTGACTGCGAAGGATAAAGTCATACCGCCGCCACCATACCCGTTAATGATCGTTACTCCCTGTTCAGGATCTAGTATCAAATCGGTTTCTCCGTTTGTTAGTTTTGGGTAAATGCCATGCCAGCTTTGTGTAATAGCATTGTTGTTTAAATTGGTAAAACCCTTCAGGTATTCCAGTATCATGTCATTGATAAAACTTTTATCAAAAGGATCGGGAGTTAACCCATATTCATGCGAGTCGCCGACAGTTAACTCACCTGTTTCATTCTGCGATACCATTACATGAATGCCATACTTCAGGTGTTCCGGGTATTCATGCTCATATCTTTTTTTCAGTTTTTCCAAAGATGCCGCAGGCTTGAAACTGCTATAGTGTATCAATGATAATCCTCCACATAGTGCAGGACCGATACGCGATGAACCAGGCTGTGGGTTCATCCGCATCATTTGCAGTTTACATTTTGTAAGAGGAAGTGTGCTGAAAATTTCCGGGTATAGTGTTTCAAAATCCGCGCCATTACAAACGTATATTTCATCGGCTTCAAATGATTCCTTTCCTGCAAATACGGTAGGGTAAGCGATATCTGTTATCGCTTTTCCCCAGATAAATTCAACTCCAAATTTTTCTGTAAGCCATCCTGGTATTGCCGCAATAGCTTGTCTAGGGTCTATTATTATTTCGTTCGGGCTGTACATGCCACCGTGTAAATTATCTTTTCTTACAGCCGGAGATTTCTGTAATGTTTGTTCAACATTCAGAGCTGCGTAATTGCGGTGAGGGTATAATGCTACAGCCTCCTGTAATACGTCCCATTCATCTTGTGACTGAGCTACCTGCAACGAACCTACTTCGTCGTGCCAGATCTTTGCTTCGGTGCAGATTTGCTTCCAGATACTTCTTGATGTTAATGCACGTTCGTATAGTTTACCGTCAGGTTGACCAATCAACCAAATCATTCCAAAGTTGCGGATAGAGGCTCCGGTTGCTTTCTGTGTGCGTTCTATTACTTTAACTTTATAGCCTCTTACTCCCAATGCCCTTGCTGTTGCCAACCCGGCAATGCCTGCACCTATTACAATTGCTGTTTTTCTTGACATAGTTAACTGTTTTGTAGCCGGTATTTTTTATTGAAATAGAAAAATGAAAGTATCGTGCCTACGATACCAAGTGTTGAAACAATCAATACTTCCCAAGAATAAAATTGTGACCAACTGAAGTAAAGCTGCAGGAACTCCTTCGAAAGAATAACAATCACACTGAAAAGGTATCCGAATGAATCGGCAATATAAATGAGAAAACCAACATTACCTTTTACTTTGAATGATGCAATGAGCCGTTCAAAAAAGATACTGTTGAAAGGGATATAACCCATATACAGGCCAAGTCCTGTCAGTTGCATCCACAAAGCGCCGTCTAACTGCTCGTTTGCAAAAAGTAAAGATGCGATGAATGCGGTTAAAAAACCTGCCACTATCACCCAGTGAATGATGCGGAATGCAACAATATTTTTACGGATTAGGGCAAGCATGCCCATCAGCAATAATATTACTAAGGACGTTGTTGTCTCCGTTTTTGTAAAAACGGAATAGTTGTTGGCATAGCCTAATTCATTCCAAAGATTGGCCATATAATTATCACGAATGTCACGCATCAGTGTGAGAAAAATATATGTGACAGTTACAATCGCGATGCCGGTACCAAATAATTTCAGAAATTCCTGCCGCTGAGTTTTATCCATTGGCAACCGCACAGTTCTTTCATCAATATCCTGTTGGTCTGGTGGTGGAATTTTTTCCAGCATGTAAATAAAAAATGCCAATGGAACTGCAAATACCAATCCTGTCATAAAAGGCATCCATTGTTCTGTAACTCCCCATTCTACCATCAGCCATTTCGCTACAGATCGGGTGAAGCCACCAGCGAAGATGAAACTGATTGCCATAACAGAACCAATAAAATCTGTAGCCCTTCTCCCCTCAACATAGCTGAAGATAATACCCCACATAAACCCGAGCATGAAGCCATTTACAAGAAAGAATATCATGCCATAGGGTGGGGGAGTGATGGCAAAAAAGAATAACGAAAGCCATGCGATGGCTACAAGTATAATGATTGTTTTCCACCGGCCATTTCTTTTTAGCTCGGCAATAAACCGGATACCCGCGAATTTGCTAAGCATATACCCGGTTACCTGGCTGATGATAAGCAACGATTGATAGGAGATACCCCAGAATTTTATTCCGTCAAACGTAGCAACAGTAAACGGACGACGGTATGCATATATTGAGGCATATGCAAGGAATGCTGCTGCTGCGATAAAAACAGGTTGCAATAATTGCCTCCGGTATTCAACAGCAGGTTGGCTGGTACTATTCATCATACTTGGTTCTTCAAGCATTCTCCGTTATCAAATGAATGTATGTATGGTTATTCCTCAATTTTATTTTAATACAGGTGCTATCACTTCTCCAATTGTATGCTGCGGATTGAACTTTAATCCAAGTAAAGCGGCAATGGTTGCAGCATATTGCTTCTGGTATAGCTGACCGCTTGTTTTTACTTCACCGAGCGGAGTTGTGTCCGGGCCGATAACAGCGAACCAGATGCCGCTTGCATCCAGCACTTTTGTACCATGATCTCTCCATTGATCTTTTATCTTATCGCCCCTGCCATGATCGGTAGTAATAATCATGGTTGTTTTGTTTTTATACTCCGGCATGGATTGAATTGTATTCCACAAATCGGCAATCATCGCGTCTTCCCTGTTAGCGGTACGAAGATATTGTTCATACATGCCGCCATGTGCAAAGTCGTCGGTTTCATCGAAAGAAATGTATAACACTTTTGGTTTGTACGCTTTCAGGTATTCACGGGCCATAAAGTAGGTAATAACGTCTGGTCTTACGCCTAAAGGCCTTGGTGAAAGGAACTGCCATTCATTGATAAGCTTCAGTGCGCTGTTATTAAATTGCAATGAATCAGAATCGGCATTCACGTATATTCCGTTTCGCTTATCGTTGATAATGTAAGGGATTACATCCCATGTAGCAAAAGCCGCTACTTTACCATTGTATCCTTTTTGTTTATTGATAAACTCAAGTACGTTTTCATTTTTGTTGTAAATCTTATCATTTGAGTTAACCGCAGTGTCAGGATAACCAGTCAGTATTTCATTATAGCCAGGATAGGAAAACCAGTAAGGGTTTGCATTGTTTACAAAATTTCCCAGGTTACGGTTGCCATAGAGGCTTCCGTTTTTTTCAATGACACTCCAGAAAAAAGGAAATACTTTTTTTCTTCTTTCTTTCACATCTTTATTCCAGAACATTTCTACTACATCTGCAGAGTCGGGCGTATACTTTTTATTGGCAATAATTGCTGAATCCGCACCTGTAAAAACCTCCTGCCAGCGCATACCATCGAGTGTGATGAGAATGATGTTCTCGGTCTTACGTGATTGTGCAAAAGAATGAATGATTAAAAGCAGCAGCGGTATCAAAATTATTTTTTTCATAATTAAATTTTTTAGCGAAGGTTAATTTTTTTCAGGTATGATATCATTTCAAGCGGATGATCTGTTTGCAATCCTTTTATTCCTTTTTCTATTGCAATATTCCATATGTCTGGATTGTCTGTCGTATCCTGGATATCGGGTAAAACAAAGCAGCCGTTGCGGTTCGCTTCTGCAACCATTTCTTTTGTGTACTGCGCAAAGTCCCCATCTATTATTTCAGGCTGTGTTTTATCCAGGAAGGTTTTCAGGGAAGTTTCGTCTGTAATTGTATCCGGTATACTTATCATCAAAGGCATTGATGGTGCAACCTTTCTCCAGCCATAAAATTGTTTTTCATTGTTTATATAAACGATGATCTGCTTTTCCATGCCATATTCCAGTATTTGTGCATAGGCAGTGGCGGGATCAGCATCCTTAAAGTCGAGGTAGATATTGATTTTATCTTTACATAGTTTTAATACTTCACGAAATGCGGGAATCGTGCAGCCTGTAACAGTGTCTTTGCGTTTACTTTTAATTTGCAATTTTTTCAGATTGGTAAGGGTAATCTCTTTTACAGCGCCTTTGCCGGTTGTCATTCTATCCACGGTAGCGTCGTGCATAATCACAAGTTCATTGTCCTTTGATGTGCGCAAATCTATTTCTACATAGTCAGCTCCTTCTTTTATTGCATTATCAAAAGCTTCAAGCGTGTTTTCAGGTACATGCTGATGGCTGCCACGATGCGCTACAACGATAAATTTATTTTTAACCTGCGGTAAAAGGGAACCCAACGGCTTTTGTATTTTTTGCGCGACCGTTTGTTGTACTTGCAGCAAGCAGGAAATAAGAACCAGCGGTAATAAAATGTATTTTCTTTT
>JAEUVI010000030.1 GCA_016787105.1 Chitinophagaceae bacterium
TATTATAACTGAAATCATCTGTTTCTCCATAACTGAAACCTGCTTTCACACCAGCACCGGCCATCCACATAGTAAAGCAGCGTGGATGATGATCCCTTCCATAATCTGTAGCGCTTAATTTGCCCTGCGAATAAACGGTACGGCCAAACTCCCCTCCCCAAACAACAAGTGTATCTTCCAGTAAGCCTCTCCTTTTAAGATCTGTTATCAATGCTGCAGTAGCCTGGTCTGTTGCCTTGCATTGATGTGTAATAGAAGAAGGCAGTCCGCTATGCTGATCCCATCCCTGGTGATAAAGCTGTACGAACTTCACGTCTTTCTCCAATAGCTTTCTTGCCAATATGCAATTGGCAGCATAAGTACCAGCATCGCGGCTATCCGGTCCATACAATTCAAATACTTCTTCTGGCTCATCTTTCATGTTCATTACATCGGGTACAGAACTCTGCATGCGGTAAGCCATTTCATATTGTGCTATCCTTGCCGTTACTTCCGGGTCTGCATATGCGCTGTTTTGCAATTCATTCAGTTTAAAAAGATATTCCAGCATTTCCTTACGATCTGCACCATCATATCCTTCCGGATCGTTGAGATACAATACCGGGTCTTTTCCCGCACGAAACTGCACGCCCTGGTATTGCGAGGGCAAAAATCCGTTGCCCCATAATCTTGCATACAAAGGTTGATCCTTCGCGGCATTCTTTGATACCAATACAATGAACGTAGGCAAATTATTATTATCAGAACCTAATCCATAACTAATCCATGAACCAATGGAAGGACGTCCCGGCAACTGGTTACCTGTTTGAAAAAAAGTAATCGCCGGATCGTGATTGATTGCTTCTGTATAAATGGATTTAACAATGCAAAGATCATCTACCACATTAGCGGTATGTGGCAGCAATTCACTTATCCATGTATTTGTTTTACCGTGCTGATTGAATTTGAAAATAGATGGTGCCAATGGTAAAATACTTTGATTAGCACTCATACCGGTAAGGCGTTGTCCATTACGCACTGATTCCGGCAGGTCTTTTCCCATCATATTCATCAATTCAGGTTTGTAATCGAATGTTTCGAGTTGCGAAGGGCCACCACTCATAAAAAGATATACAACCCGTTTTGCCTTTGGCGCAAAATGAGGGAGCGCTTTCAGAATATCAGCTTCCAGTTCGCCGCTTGCTACGGCAGCCTTATTAGCAGAAACAGAGTTACAACTACTGCCGAATAATGAGCCCAATGCCAATGCACCTAAACCAAAAGATGTTTGGGTTAGAAACCTTCTTCGATCCAGCTTCTGGTGAAGTGCATCGAAATCAGGGTGATGTAACCTGAATGGTTCTTTGTGATGATCTGACATAGTTTATCTTTTTGAAAGACATGCATCCGAATTCAAAATTGTACTCACTACTACTGCATTAGCAGCAATAGCAAGCGCATCCATATCTTTATTCACCTTGTATTGACCTGCCTGCAACCATCCTTTTGCTTTTGTCGGCGATTGCCTGAACCGTTGCAATTCCTTTTCACGCAGTGCCAGCAGTAAATCCATTATTTTTTTATCCGGTTGTAAGCCGGTTAGCTTTCTGTAGGCAATCGTTATTCCCTTTTCAATATTGCTTTCCTGGGTTACCTGCTCACCTAACACTTTAGCAGCTTCAACAAATGTTGGATCATTTAAAATAGTCAATGCCTGCAAAGGTGTATTGGTAGGTTGTCTTCTTATAATACAATAACTTCTTGAACCTGCATCGAACGTCGATAAAGTAGGATTGGGAACCGATCGTTTTATCAATACATATAAACTTCTGCGATATACCGCATCGCCTGAATCTCCTGTATAAGTGGTGTTATTTATTTCCCATAATCCATCAGGCTGATAAGGCTTCACACTTTTACCACCTGTCTTTTCATTGAGCAACCCGCATGCTTTTAACGCATTATCCCGAATCATTTCAGCAGTCATTCTTCCTGAAGGGCCGCGTGCCAGCAAGCGGTTAGCCGGATCTTTTTCCATCAACTCCTTACCAGCTACAGAGCTTTGCCTGTATGTGGCAGACATTACTATCAGCTTATTCATTTTTTTTACATCCCAACCCGACTCAATAAAATAGATAGCGAGCCAATCCAGCAGTTCCGGATGACTCGGCATTTCCCCCTGGTTGCCGAAGTCTTCTGAAGTTTTTACAATACCCGTTCCGAAAATATTCTGCCAGATACGGTTGACAGCTACTCTTGCAGTCAATGGATTTTTTTTATCGACTAACCATTGAGCAAGCCCGTACCTGTTGGCAGGAAGCTCCTTTGGAAAAGGCAGAACAGATTCAGGTGTATTGGGAAAAACTTCATCGCCGGGCATATCATAATTGCCGCGTTTGAGAATAAATGTTTTTTTCCTTTCCGGCATTTCCCTCATCACCATTATTTCGTCAATGTTTTCGGAAGAATCGGACAGTTCAGTTCTCATCCTTTTTAAGTTATCTTTTGCAGCAATCATTAAAGGATCAATTGCAGAAAGATAATAGGCTCTTAAAATTTCCTTTTCCTGGTCGCTTAATTGTCCTGGTTCTTTATTTATTATGCTACTCCAGCTTTTATTACCGGCAAGCACTTCTATTTCATATGGAGTCAACTGCCGATCGTAAACAACAATGTCATCAATTTTTCCATTTTTAAATCCATTGCCCCGCCACCACGCACCTATCTGCAAAGGCGGCTGCGAACTGGAAGTGATAAAACTATTTTTATCAAATACAATATCCTTTGTCAACAGGTCCATTTCCGTTTTCATTTTCACCGCCTTTCCATTCATAAATAAACTAAGCCCTTCTGCTTTGGAAGATCCGTCATATGTAATAGTCAGTTGTATCCACTCTTCTTTCGGAATAGAATCAAGCGAAACCTTGATAATTGCATTGCCCGGCGCAGTATGTGCCATCATCAGTTCAAGCCGGTTATTTTTGTAATACAAATGATAGCCGCGGAAATTATACAAACGCTCTGCCTGGCTTTTATGCAGGATAACGCCTTCTTTTAGATCTTTTGGGATATTGACACGTATGCCAATTGTAAAAGGCTCTGATTTTCTGAAAATACCAACATCATCAAGATTGAGCCATGTATCACCATTTAATTGCAGGCCTTGCCCGCTAAAGCCTTTTATAAAAACCGGTGCACTTCCTTTTGCACCTGTTTCGGTTTTCATGGTTGCCTGCTGTTGCTTGTTTATTGTATTAGCGAGTGATGAATGCTCAAAAGAATAATAAGCCTGCAAACCGTTCGCATTATTTTTATCTATCGTTTTAAATTTTCTTTGCTGAATCCATTTTTCAAAACTACCTGTAGCGCTATCTGCAAGCGTTATAGTTTTTTTCTCTTGCGATACAATCTCAGTATTCAGATATGCTAGAATTTTTTGTTTCTTTTCATCTGTCAATAACAAGGTAGGTGTAGGTGTTGCGTCATTCCATGATATTTGTCCCGCTTCTCTTACATTGTTAAAGAAACTGAATAACTGATAATAGTTTTTTTGCGTAATGGGATCATATTTATGATCATGGCACTTGGCACAGCCAACTGTCAATCCAAGAAATGCACTACCAAATGTATTGGTGCGATCAACAACATACTCGGTTTGAAATTCTTCTTCCACAATACCGCCTTCCATATTTTGTGCATGATTGCGGTTAAATGCGGTTGCTATTATCATATCCCGATCCGGATTAGGCATCAAATCACCGGCAAGTTGTTGTTCAATAAATTTATCGTAGGGAAGGTTTTTATTGAAAGCGTTTATAACCCAATCCCGGTAAGGCGACATATCCCGAAGCCTGTCTACCGTATATCCATGCGAATCCGCGAAGCGGGCCACATCAAGCCAGTCCACAGCCATTTTTTCTCCATAATGTGGTGATGCCAGTAATTTATCAACGAGTTTCTCATACGCGGTTGAAGATTTATCGTTGATAAATTCATCTATCTGTTCGATCGTCGGCGGCAAACCTGTAAGATCGAGGTACAATCTTCTTGCAAGTACTTCTTTCGAAGCTTCTTTCGAAGGTTGCAACCCTTCCTTCTTCAAACGATCAATAACAAAATTATCAACCGGGTTAATTACTGTTTCTTTACCTGAAACAGTAGGCAGTTCCGGTTTCTCTGGCGCCACAAACGCCCAATGCGGTTTATACTTTGCTCCTTCTTCAATCCATTTTATCAACACGGCTTTTTCCTGTGCAGATAATTTGAGATGAGAAGAAGGACTGGGCATCAGAAATGCAGGATCATCAGAAAGAATTCTTTTTACCAATTCACTTCCTTCTGCACTGCCCGGTTCTATTGCATACCTGCCGAGGCTTTCAGGCAATTCATCATATGCTTTATCTGCTATATCAAGACGTAATCCCGCTTCTCGTCTTGCTTTATCCGGGCCATGACAGGAGAAACATTTATCCGCAAGTATACTTTTTACATGAATATTATAATCCAGTTTGTCAGGAAGCATCGCATACGCTTTCTTTACATCTGCCGGCATATCCGTACCACAACCGGTAATAGTTACCGCAATAACTATGGTAAATAAAAAGTTTCGATATATTTCTTTTGCAAGCACCGTGATAGTTAAATTAAATGCTTCTGCTCACTCCCAATTCTAATCCGCGTAATTCTGCCAATCCGCGTAACCGGCCAATGGCAGAATAACCAGGATATGTTTTCTTTTTCAAATCATCCAGCATCTGGTGGCCATGATCAGGCCGCATTGGTAACGATATATTTCTTCTTCGCATGAGCAACACCACTTCTTTCATTACTTCATACATATCTGTATCACCGGCAAGGTGATCTGCTTCATAAAAATTTCCTTCACTATCTCTTTTTGTATTGCGCAGGTGCAGGAAATGAATATTGTCTCCAAACCGCTTCAACATTTTTGGCAAATCATTTTCTGCTCTTGCTCCGTAAGAACCCGTACAGAAACACAGCCCATTTGCGGGTGAAGGCACAGCGCCAAGCAAATCAGCTGCGTCATCTTCTGTGCTTACTATGCGCGGCAATCCCAATACGGAATAAGGAGGATCATCAGGATGAATAGCCATCTTCGCTCCTACTTCCTCTGCTACAGGAGTTACTTGTTTTAAAAAATAAAAAAGATGTTCTTTCAGTTTCGCTGCTGTAATACCCTCATACGTTTTCAAAGCTGCTAAAACCTGTTCCGGTGTAAAAGAATCATCGCTGCCGGGTAAGCCGAGCATCATGTTGCGGAATAAATTACTTCGCTGTATTTCTGTCATTCCATCAAACCTGTCTTTTGCTTTTTTAAATTCTGCTACGCCATACTCTTTTTCAGCACCTGGCCTTTTCAGCAGGAATAAATCAAAGATGATATAGTCTATACGATTAAAATATAAGGCAGTACTGCCATCTGTCATTGGGTATGCCACATCTGTACGCAACCAATCTAATACTGGCATAAAATTGTACGTAATCACTTTCAACCCGCTAGCCGCAACATTTCGTATGCTGGCTTTATAGTGTTCTATATACAGCTTATAATTTCCGGTTTGCGTTTTTATAGATTCATGTACCGGCAGGCTTTCAATAACAGTCCATGTCATACCTACATCTTCAATAAGCTTCTTTCTTTTATTGATTTCATCCACAGTCCATACTTCTCCTACAGGAATATGGTGAAGTGCAGTAACCACGCCATCGCATCCTGCCTGGCGTATATCAGATAAACTAACAGCATCGTGCGGACCGTACCACCGCATAGTCTGGTGCATTAACATAACATGCAATTTAATTTTTTATTAATTCTATTATAAGATTATCTTGCTGTTAACCCTTAAAAATTCCGGATTATGTCTCCAGGCGCAATTAAATGGCTGCACGATGATTTTTT
>JAEUVI010000181.1 GCA_016787105.1 Chitinophagaceae bacterium
TCTTTTTCAAAATGGTTAAGCGCTGCTGCATTGTACTGTACTTTCAGTTTTGCAGTTTGACCAGGTTGAATAGGTTCTTTTGGTTTTTCAGGGGTAGTACATCCGCATGAGCCCCATGAATTTTCTACAACAATCGGCTTATCACTTGTATTCTTGATTTCAAAGAAGTAAGTGACAGGTACATTCTGTTTGATTTTACCAAAATCATATTTTTCAACATTCATTTTGATAACATCTTCTGCTTTTGTCTGGGCCATTACTGCAACACTGAAAAAGAAAGCTGTAGCAGCAAGTAAAATACTTTTCATGCTTTATAAATTTTGTTGTTTTAAAAATTGAATAGATTCATTGGCGGGAGCGGAGCCAGCGGGAGCTTTCCACACCGTTCCTTTTATTTTGATTTGTTTGCTTTGCGTGTTATTGTAACTTATTGAAATATACTTTTCAAAATGACCTTCGGCGGCGGCATTGTATCCTACTTTAATTTTCGCTGTAGCGCCGGGTGCAATGGGTTCATGATCCCATTCAGGAGTAGTGCATCCGCAGGTAGCCTGCACATTGTCTAATTTTAAAGGCTCCTTGCTGATGTTTTTTATTTCAAAATAATGGAATACAGGCTTGCCTTGAGGAATTTTTGAGAAATCGAATTCTGTTTGTTTTATTTCCAGGATTCCATCAGATGGCTGCGGCGCCATAGTTTCAGATTCTGAATGCTGGTTTTGCGCACCTGCCCATAAAGCAGTGAAAAATAAGAGAAAAAAGGACAAAGTTTTCTTCATAAAAGGCACTTACTGAATTAGGTTCAAATTTAGTTCAAAGATGGCAGACTTCATAGAAGCGTTGCACCCCATTTAGTTTTTTTTAACATCAGGTAAAAGGGGATACTAATACCTCTATCTTTGTCGGCATGGACAGCACTGCTACATTAACGATGCAGGACACTGAAAAATTATCTTTCGATAAATTCAGATCGGAAGTGCTGAATGATTACCGCATTGCCTGTATCAGCCGGGAAACCAGCCTGCTGGGACGAAAAGAGGTATTGACAGGTAAGGCAAAATTTGGCATTTTCGGGGATGGTAAGGAACTAGCCCAGGTAGCGGCTGCCAAATTCTTTCAAAAAGGCGATTTTCTTGCCGGGTATTATCGCGATCAGACCTTTGCTTTTGCTCTCGGAATTACCTCCGTGGAGCAATATTTTGCCCAATTATACGCCGACCCGGATTTTTCCCATGATCCGTTTAGTGCCGGACGGCAAATGAACGCCCATTTTGCAACTCCCTTTGTTGATAAGAACGGTGGCTGGGTTGACCTGACCAACCGGAAAAATATTACATCTAACCTGGCACCTACTGCAGGGCAAACACCCCGATCTCTTGGTTTAGCCCTGGCTTCAAAAGTTTTCAGGAATGTAGATCAGCTGAAACAATTTCCTAATCTTTCCAGCAATGGAAACGAAGTTTGTTTTACTACAATCGGCGATGCATCAACAAGTGAAGGTGTTTTTTGGGAAACAATCAATGCTGCTGGTGTATTGCAGGTGCCACTTGCAATGTTTGTATGGGACGATGGTTATGGCATTTCTGTGCCTAAAAAATTTCAGACAACCAAAGAGTCTATATCGGAATTATTAAATGGTTTTCAAAAACAACCCGGAACAAACGGAATAAACCTATATACAGTAAAAGGCTGGGATTATGCCGGCATGTGCGAAGCATTTGAGGAAGGTATCCGTTTGGCAAGGGAAACACATACGCCTGTTGTTTTTCACGTAGAAGAAATAACACAGCCTCAGGGCCATTCTACTTCGGGCAGTCATGAGCGTTACAAAAGCTCGGAACGGCTGGAGTGGGAACGTGAATGGGATGGTAATAAAAAAATGAGAGAATGGATTCTGTCAAACTCGCTTGCAGATGAAGATGAACTTGATGAGATAGAATCAAAAACCAAAGAACAGGTAAGGGAAGGAAAGAGTAAGGCATGGGCGGATTACATAACACCGATAAAAAACCAGGTAGCGAAAGTTGCGGAACTTATAATCGGAATTGCGAATAACCTGCCTGAGCAGGCTGCTGCATTGAAAAAACTGGCTGTTGACCTTACGGCAAACCGCGAACCTCTTCGCAGGGATGTAATGCAGTCAATCATCAATGCCCTTGATATTGCTGCTGATAGTGATGCGGCATTCTGGCTGAAAGATTATTACAATGATTTGCTCACAGAAAACAAATTATTATTCAACTCACATTTATATAATGAAGGTCCGGGCAGTGTGCTGAATGTGAGAGAAGTTAAACCTGTGGTTCCTGCAGATGCGCCGATCATCAATGGGTTTGAAATACTGAACCGGTATTTTGATCGTCTCTTTGCCACCAATCCCAAAGTACTTGCATTTGGTGAAGATGTAGGATTAATAGGAGATGTAAACCAGGGCTTCAGTGGTTTGCAGGCAAAGCATGGAGTACAAAGAATATTTGATACAGGAATCCGTGAACTCACCATCATGGGCCAGGGAATTGGACTGGCAATACGTGGCCTGCGGCCAATAGCAGAAATACAATACATTGATTATTTACTGTACGGTTTGCAAACATTAAGTGATGATGCAGCTACACTTCATTACAGAACAAAAGGACAGCAAAGCTGCCCGGTAATTGTGCGTACGAGAGGCCATCGCCTGGAAGGAATATGGCATAGCGGATCGCCAATGGGAGTGGTTGTAAATGCACTCCGTGGGTTTGTAGTCTGTGTTCCGAGAAACATGGTGCAGGCTGTAGGGTTGTACAATACTTTATTGCAAAGTAACGATCCGGCGATAATGGTAGAATGCCTGAATGGTTATCGCTTAAAAGAAAAATTACCTTCCAACCTGCTTGAGTATACTGTACCAGCAGGTATGCCTGAAATAATACGTACAGGCGAAGATGTTACCATTGTTTCATATGGCTCAGTATTACGCATAATAATGGAAGCAGCGCAGTCATTACAAAAATCAGGTATCAGTTGCGAGATAATTGACGTGCAGACATTGCTTCCTTTCGATATTGATCACTTAATTGTGGAATCGTTGAAAAAAACAAACCGTATTGTTTTTGTAGACGAAGATGTGCCCGGAGGCGCAGCCGCTTATATGTTCAATGAAGTAATGGAAAAACAGGGTGGATATAAATACCTCGATGTTTCTCCTAGAACCATTACCGGAAAAGCTCACCGCCCTGCGTATGGTAGCGATGGTGATTATTTCAGCAAGCCCAACGCTGAAGAAATAGAAAGTGTGATACGTGCAATGATGAAAGAATAAGTTTCAGTCAGCTATATTTACGAAGCATAGCTTTACATTTCAGATATTCCTGATTTGTCTTTTTGTAAAAGTTTCTTTAGACATTTATTGCGGGATCAATAGCCTTTTGTAATTTCCTATTGTAATCAATATTCACAACACTATTAAACGAATTGTTATGCCTATTGTAAAAGTGATAGAAGTAATTGCTACTTCAAAAAAGAGTTTTGATGATGCAGTACAGAACGCGGTAAAAGAAGCATCAAAAACCATTCGTAACATTGATTCAGTATATGTAAAAGATTTGAAGGCACATGTTAAAAACGGAAAGATTGAATCATATGGCGCTATTTGCAACTTATCGTTCAGGTTGGATGGTTGAAACTATTTCTTAATTTTACACGGCCCACTGAAAAGTGGGTTTTTTATTTCAGTATGCTACAAACAGGTTTTTTACAGTTAATCGATATACTTGGCACATTTGCTTTTGCAGTGGCAGGTGCTTTTTCCGCTATGGAAAAAAAATTAGATCCGTTTGGAGTATTAGTGCTTTCATTTGTTACCGCTATTGGTGGTGGTACACTACGGGATATGATGATTGGTAACTTGCCGGTGAGCTGGTTGCGGAATGAAACTGCTGTTACTGTAATATTTTCTTCGGCCGTTATCGCTATGATTTTCGGAGGAGTATTACGGAAATTGCCAGCCACATTATTCATTTTTGACGCATTGGGTTTGGGCCTGTTTACCATTGTTGGTATTGAAATGGGCATAGATAAAGGTTTTAATGCAGGCGTATGTATTGCTATCGGAACTATTACTGCATGCTTTGGTGGTGTAATAAGGGATGTACTACTGAATAATGTGCCACTTTTATTTCGCAAAGAGATTTATGCAATGGCTTGTATCAGCGGTGGTGTTATTTACATGTTCCTTGTAAAAATGAAACTGGATGATACCTTGTCAAAACTGCTATGTATTATTATCATTTTTGCCATTCGTGTAGTTGCTGTTCGTTACAAACTTTCTTTGCCTCAATTTTACATAAAGAATAAAAAATGAAACTCACACTTTACCAGGTTGATGCTTTTACCAATAAACTGTTTGGTGGAAACCCTGCAGCGGTAGTACCGCTGGAGAAGTGGATTGACGATGAACTAATGCAGCAACTTGCTATGGAAAATAACCTGGCCGAAACAGTTTTCTTTGTTCCCCGGGAAGATGAGTTTTATATCAGGTGGTTTACACCAGTGCTGGAAATAAATCTTTGCGGTCATGCTACACTTGCATCATCTTATGTTCTGTATAATTTTTTGGGGTATAATAAACCTGCAATCATTTTCAATAGTAAAAGTGGTAAACTTGTTGTTGAGAAAAAAGGAGACAGTTTACTGATGGATTTTCCTTCATGGAAACCAGAGAAGGCAGATGTGTACCCGGATAATTTACAAGAAGCATTGGGTGTAAAAGAAATAGTCGCGGTTTATAAGTATCGTGATTTATTGGTTGAGTTAAATACAGAGGAGGATGTAAAAAATGCAAAGCCGGATTTTACAGCGTTAAAGAATATGGGTGAAAAGGTTATTATCACAGCGCCGGGCAAAAAGCACGATTTTGTTTCCCGTTTCTTCGCGCCGGTTGCAGGAGTTGACGAAGATCCTGTTACAGGTTCTGCGCATTCGCAATTGATTCCATTCTGGAGTGAAAAACTAAATAAATCAGTAATGCAGGCAAAACAACTTTCTCAGCGTGGTGGGGAAATTCATTGCGAACAAAAAGGTGAACGGGTAGTAATGGGAGGTGAGTGTGTGTTTTATATGAAAGGGGAGTTTGTAGTTTGAAATATGAAAAGTAAAACGTCAAATAAGAACAAAGGCGCGATTCATTCGCGCCTTTGTTTTACAGCTATTTTACTTTCTAATTTATGCAACGGGGGTTCCTACTAAAATAGAACGAAATACTTCAATAACCTTATTGATATCTTCGTCCTTCATCGGAATGTATAAGGGTAATATAATGCTCCTGTCGGCGGATTTTTCTGAAACCGGTAAACTCAATCCTGCACATTCTGTTTTATAAGCTGTTTCTCGGTGCGAAGTCATAATACCGCGTCTTGTAGAAATACCTGCATCAAGCATTTTCTGCATCAGCTCATTTCTGCTGATCGGGCATTCATCTTTCAGGTAAATGCTGTAAGATTGATAATTGCTGAAATAACCTTTCTCTTCTATCGGCAATTGAATGTTTTCAATGTCTTTAAAAGCTGCATTATACTTATCCGCTATTTTTCTTCTTTCACTTACTATCCAATCCAGTTTTTCCAATTGTTTTATACCAACTGCAGCCTGTATATCAGTCATTCGATAATTATAGCCAACTTCGATATGATCTTCAAAAATTATCTTAGAAGATTCGTGGCGAACACGGTCATTAACTGACATACCATGCTGTCTCAGCAATTTCATTCGCTGGTAATAATCTTCGCGGTTGGTAGTTATAAATCCGCCGTCACCGGTAGAAATTACTTTGCGCGGATGCAATGAAAAACAAACAAGTTCTGAATGGCTTCCGATTTTTCTACCTTTATAAGATGAACCTGCAGCACAAGCCGCATCTTCAATAAGTTTAAGGTTATGTTTATCTGCCAGTTTTTTAAAAGCATCAATATCCGCAGGCATGCCAATCTGGTGTACCAGTAATATTGCTTTTGTTTTAGCGGTTATTTTTTTCTCCGCATCTTTTACGTCGAGGTTATAATTATCCGGGTTAATTTCTGCAAATACGGGTTTGGCACCAACATATTTAATTGAATTGGCGGTTGCTACATAACTCATCGAGGGGCATATTACTTCATCATCCTCTTTTATTCCTGCAACAATCATGGCAAGGTGTAACGCGGTAGTACAGTTGGACACTGCAACGGCGTATTTCGCCCCTGTATAAGAAGCGAACTTTTCTTCAAACTCAGCTACACGCGGCCCTTGTGTTATCCAGCCGGTAAGGATTGTATCATATGCTGCCTGTGCTTCTTCGGCAGTGAGGTAAGGCTTTGCTATCGGAATCATGCGTTTGTTTTTATTGCTGTTTTTTCAAAATACCATTGTGTCAGTTCTTTCATGCCTTGTTCCAGGCTAACGGTCGGCGTAAAATTCAAGAGCTTTTTTGCTTTTGAAATATCGGCCAGTCTTCTGCTTACAGGATTGATAGAATTTTCTTCCCTGAATTCAGGCTCCAACGTTGAATTATTCACTTTTAATAAGACATCCAGTAATTGTTTCAGGCTTGTTTCTTCGCAATTACCGATATTGAATGCTTCATCTGTAACATCTGATTGTAATGCAGCAATATTTGCTTTCGCAATATCTTTTACATACACAAAGTCCATAGTTGTGGAGCCGTCACCGTAAATCAATGGGTTTCTTCCATCGCGGATGCAATCCAGCCATTTTATCATTACTTCCGTATATTTTCCATCGGTATCCATGCGCGGCCCATAAGCGTTAAAATATCTCAGTGCTGCGTAATCCAATCCATACATGAATTTAAAACTCCTGAATAATTGCTCTCCCCACATTTTGGCAGCGCCATAAAATGTCTGGTTATTATAAGGATTATCTGTTTCCGGTGTTGGAAAATGCTGTGCCAGTCCATATACAGAAGCACTTGAACTATAGATTACTTTTTTCACCTTATGCTTTACACTCAACTGCGCTACATCAAATGTTGATTTCAGCATTACATCAAAGCCATCCTGTGGATTGGCAGCACAGGCATTGATACGCAATGCGGCCATATGAAAAATATAGTCGGTACCGGCAATCAGCGAGTCCATTTTCGCTGTATCGCGGATATCGCCTTCGTGAAATTCTACCAGTGGGTTATTGATAAAATTCTTCATATTGGCTTTACTGCCACGAATAAAATTATCAATGATGATTATTTTTTTTGGTTGTAGCTGAATTAGTTCTTCCACTACATACGATCCGATGAAACCGGCACCACCGGTAACGAAAATAACACTGTCTTTTACTTTATTGTGCATGTTGGGTACTGTTTAAACTTAATAAAAGTATACCTGATAATATCAATGCGAATCCAATGAAGGATACAAAATTAACCTTGTCTTTGAAAATATAATAACCGGCTATTACTGTTAATACGAAATTGATTCCTGCAGAAACCGGGATTACAAAGGTGAAATTGGCTGATGATAATGCTTTAAAAATAACAAGCGCCGAAACAAATATCAATGCGAATGCGCCGATGACCTGTATATCCAGCAGGAAATTAAACCATTGGCTGAAATCGTTCAATGATTTTCCTTTCAGCTTCCATTTTATCATAGCAGCGCCGGATACATTGAGTATCGCGTACAACAAACAATATGCAACCGCTTTGGTCATGATTTCTTTTCCAGTTCAATTATTTTATCAATAATATATACAGGCCTTTTACGGCTTGCATCCAATGTGCGCCAGAGGTATTCTGCTATAATGCCTAAGGAAATATTGGTAATGCCAAACCCAATTGTAAGAATGGAAACAAGTGCCGGCCAACCGGAACTAAGATCTCCCCATATCAATTCACGAAGTACAATATATATAGTCCAGAGTATTCCTATAAAAAACATTGAGATGCCAACAATAGTAACGAAACGTATAGGGGCATAAGAGAAAGCAACAAAAGAATCCACAAAGAGTTTTATTTTCTTTGCCATTGTCCATTTGCTGACTCCTGTTTTGCGTTCTCT
Source organism: Chitinophagaceae bacterium (assembly GCA_016787105.1). Taxonomy (GTDB): domain Bacteria; phylum Bacteroidota; class Bacteroidia; order Chitinophagales; family Chitinophagaceae; genus JAFDYH01. Next base: position 8,031 of record JAEUVI010000181.1, read on the forward strand.
TTTTTTGTAGGAAATAGATGCTTGTTTAAAGCCCATCCCTAGAATCTGCAGGAATATAGATGAATTCGCTTCCACATTCAGGTTTACAGCTTCTGCCACTTTGCTGTTAAACATTACGATATCAAATCCTTTTTCCGGAAAATTTTTAAACGCAAATTTTTGCATTAAGTAAGCATAGGAACGTGAAAACATTCTCTCCGCAAAAGAAACCTTTGTGCTTTCGCGGTGTGCCCAGATAATGTCATTTCCTTCCTGCATTTTATCTTTCATCGCAAGTATCAGTTCGAGAGGATCCTGCAGGTCGGCATAGTTGAAACAGATGTATTCTCCGGTAGCATGCGATATGCCGGCACGTAATGCCGCATGTGAGCCAAAGTTTCTTGACAGGTTTATAATTTTTCCCGTGTAAGACTTATGATTCATTTCTGATAAGCGCTGTACTGAATTGTCTGAAGAACCATCATTAATAAAAATAACTTCCGCATTAAAACTATTGTGCGTAGCAAAAAAGTCATTCAGACTGTCTACCAGGAATGGAATACCCTCATACTCGTTATATATGGGTATGAGGACTGTAACGGTATTTGATTTATGCTCAGGCATGCTTACTGGTATTTGAAGCGTAATCGTATACTTTTAATAAGTTCTGTCGGCGGCATTACTTTCCCATTGTGCTCTATTTCCTGCAGTTCAAGAAAGCCTTCTTTGCAAGCTACCAATACACTGTTTTTATTTTTCTGAATCGCTATCACATGTCCCGGCATTGCCAGGTATCTTTCCTGCGGTATTACCAACGCCGCTTTCCAGATAATTATTTTTTCTCCGTTTAAATAACTGAACGCTCCTTTATACGGATGTGAAGACGCTCGTACCAGCCTGTATACATTTTCTGCAGTATCGTGCCAGTTTAGCTGGCTATCTTCCGGCAGACGTGGATAACACCTCAGCCCGTACACAGTCCCTTTGAGGTCATAAGCACCGGGATTAGCCAGTACTTTTTTTACAGCTTCTTCATACAAAAACGGAGCGTCATGCTCAGCCTGTTTTAATACTTCCGATATGTATGAGTCGTGATTTATCAAAATAGTTTTCCGTGAAATGATATCGCCTGCATCCAGTTCCGGATCCATTTTGTGAATATTGCCGTTGATATAGGTTTCACCTTTGATAATCGTCCAATTTACAGTAGCATTCCCTTTATAGTCCGGTAAATTACCCAGGTGAAAATTAAGTATGCCGCATTCAAACAAGTCAAGAAAACTTTTTGCGATTGTATATTTCCAGTTGGCACTGATAGCTGCTCTTATTTTATTTTCCTTTATAATTTTAATAAGCTCTTCATTATTTACTGATTTGGTCATGAAGAATGCAGCACCTATTTTACCAGCTAATGCTTCAAAGTCTGTATGTTTAATGTCATATTCTTCATAAGCTTCTTCGGTTACGATTGCCTTAAATGAAAATCCTTGTTCAGCCAGGTGCCTGATACCGTCGTATAAATAGCGGGAGCGGCCAATAGCTACAAGGTTTGTTTGTTGTATACTCATATTTGTTCCAGTATCGGAATGTTTTTATGCGAATGATTTCCTGTTATTAATGCTTCCGCGCATTTCAACCCGCCAGCCTGCAATCGTATTATTGGATCGTTTCCGATAGCAGATGGCAATATACCCATATGACCACTATGCACATGAGCGGGGAAATACCTGATTTTCATTTTATCCATTGAATTTTCGTCAGCATGACCGGCATAGCGCAATATCAATGGATCTGCAAATTGACTTTTTAGCTGTTGTATTGATATTGGTGAGTTATCTCCAATCCATGTTTGATCAAAAGGATAAGCAGTAAAAATAACCGCCTCTGCATCTTTGTAGGCAGCAGGGATTTTTATTTCAGGAAAACCACCAATCCAGTCAATGTTTGCTAAGTCGTACTTTGACTTGTTTTCGTCTTTATCAATTACCGCAAGGCCATCACATATTTTTGAAACAACCTTTGCGATAAAGGGGCCAAAGTCATTATTACAGAGTAAAACAAATTTGTTTTTATAGGGGCAAATGCCCGAATCAAAAATTTGTTTTACAGCCATATCGCCGAGGTAATTAAATACGTCTACGTCGGGGTGCCGCTCATTGGTAGCGCCTATACGGAAACCTCTTTTACGGATATAATCAATGTCCATATCCGCATCGCGCCATTCCCATGCTTCATACATCAGCGGGATTACCATACTATCTTTTGCATGACGCAGTTTGTCTTCGCTCAGCGGCCGCAGGTGGCCTGAATTGGTAATAACATCTGCTTGTGCTATAATCTCAGGGGTAATGGTATCAATCAGCGTGATATCAAGCGCGCCATCTTTATAGTGTGCAGCTAATTTTCTTGTATTGGTAAATATATCTTCTATTGTACCGTAGCGTGTTGTTTTTGAATAAGCAAAAACTTTAGCTCCTGCCAATGCTGCCAATATAGGTGTAACAACGTATGCACCGGAAGCAGCCTCAGTGAGTACTGTTTTTCCTTTGAGGTTTAATTCAAGGGCTTCAACACGTTTTATCAATTTATCTATCAACATAATTAATAACTGTTCAGCGCTTCTATTACGTGACTAACTTCTGCATCTGTTAATTCTGCATACATGGGTAATGAAACACAATTTTCCGCGAGATATTCCGAATTAGGGAAATCTCCTTTTTTATATCCTAAATGTGCATATGCTTTTTGTAAATGACAAGGCACAGGGTAGTGATAGGCTGCATTGATGTTTTTGCTATCCAGGTGTTTTACAAATTTTTCTTTATTATCTGTGGTAACAACGAATAAATGATAAACGGAATCTGCCCAGGTGGGCTGTGCCTGCATCTTTATTTTAGGGTTTTTTACTTCAGACTGGTAGCGTTTTGCAATAGCCCTTCTGCGGTTATTCCAATCGTTAAGGTATTTTAATTTTATACTGAGTGACGCAGCTTCCAGGCCGCCCATACGATAGTTATATCCTATTTCATCATGGTAATATCTTACCATTGACCCGTGATTGCGCAGGCTATGCAGGTGTTTTGTGTACTCATCACTATTGGTTGTGATGCCACCCGCTTCGCCACATGCTCCTAAGTTTTTACCGGGATAAAAACTAAAGCAGGCCATTTCACCAAAACTGCCGATTGGTTTGTTTTTATAATAAGCACCCTGTGCCTGTGCCGCATCTTCAATAAATTTCAGGTTATGCTTTTTGCAAATAGCCGCTACAGCATCTATATCAAAAGGCTGACCATATAAATGAACACCAATAATCGCTTTTGTTTTCGGTGTAATCTTTTCTTCAATCTTGGTTATATCTATTTCCCATGTATCTGCGGTACAATCAACATATACCGGTGTCGCTCCTGCATGGCTTACGCCCCATGCTGTTGCGATAAATGTATTAGCAGGAATAATTACTTCGTCGCCTGCACCAATGCCCAACGCAAGCATAGCAAGGTGAAGTGCCGTAGTTCCATTGCTAACGCCAATAGTATGTTTAACATTACAGAAAGTTGAAAATGCTTTTTCAAACTCTTCTACAAAAGGGCCGCCACTGAAAGCGGTTTTTTCATATACTTTTTCAAAAGCTTCAAATACTTCTTTTTTGATTTGCTGATGCTGACCTTTGAGATCAAGACAGTTGATTTTTTTTTCCATGTAAAATTTTCTTCAGTAAATGACTATAAGGTTTTAATTATTTTGGCGGGGTTGCCTGCTACTACTGTATTTGGCGGAACATTTTTTGTA
>JAEUVI010000115.1 GCA_016787105.1 Chitinophagaceae bacterium
CCTGCAGTAAGTTCTCCAAGCGAGGCCATCTTCTCGGATTGTATCAATTGTTTTTGTGTTGCCTGCAGTTCTGTTAGTGCTTCTTCTGCTTTTTGTTTGGCATCTTTAATGGCAATTAAATCCTGCTCTGCCTGTAAGGCATGTGCTTCAGCTATTTTTAGATCATTAAAACGGGTGAAGGTGAGATTGAATACGGCGGCAAAGCGTTCGAGTAATTGCAATGTTTCGGCAGGCTGTGGCTCCGGTGCCGCCATTCCAATTAACCCCTGATTGAAATAAGCGATGTGCTGCACCCGCCTTTTTTGTTCTAAACCGCCTTTGAATGGTACATGTAATTCGTCATGGAGATAATGAAAGTATTGCTGCAACTCCTCGCCCTGCATATCCATCATGAGACTTTTTCCTTTCTCCAGCCAGCCATCATACATTTTACGTAGCGTCTGGTTTTTATTGTAGTTGCCGGTAAAGCCCTTGCTTACTTTCGTGCCATCTTCATCAGTAAGCCAGGCTTCCATCTCCGGTTTATTTTCGTTGATGATGATAATGAATAAGCGGTTTGGAGCAATGCCTAATACAATTAATTGCTGAAATAATACCGCTGCTGTTTCAGCTAATTCATCACTTTTTTGCATCGCAAGGGTACGGCTTCTTACTTTTTCCAGGGCTGTTTCTATTTGTGCTTCTCTCGCCTGTGCTTCTGCTTTTTGCAAATCAAGGAAACGGGTATAGGTTTGTTGAAATACTTTTCCAAAACGCATCAGCACAGCATTCTCTTCGTCTGAATACGGGATGCCTGAAAAATTTTCAATGTATAATCCAACATTATCCAATAACACTGTAGATACAGCAAGCCCCTTGCATTGCAAATAAAAATTCTTAGCTTCTTCTGGTACTTTAAATAATTCAAAAAGGGAGTTATAGAATTTGTTTTTTTCTTCAAAATCCAAAAGATCGGTGTGAAAGGCTATTCCTTTTGTTTTGGCTTCCAAAAAACTATTCCATGTGGGTGTGTCAAAATAGGGAATGACTGCAAAGAATGGTTCAAGATTGGGATCGGCCAGCCAGATGTGCATGTCATCCCGGGCTTTGTAATCAATATAAAAACCCGCATGCTCAGCATTTATTTTTAAATGAATAAATTGCTCAAGCACCAGCTTTATCACTTCTTTCAGCTCCTCACTTTTATGCATGGCCATACTCCGTGAACGAACCCTTTCCAATGCAGCTTCTATTTGTGCTTCCCTTGCCTGTGCTTCGGCTTTTTGCAGATCAAGGAAACGGGTATAGGACTGGTAAAAAACTTTTGCAAACCGTTTCAGTATTTCATGGTCGGCATCTGAGAGTTTTTTATCGGAATAATTATGAATGCTGATGGCGGTATTATTTGCAAATGCCACAGAGAGGTTATAAGTACCAGCCGCCATTATCATCCGCTTTCTGTCTTCCGGCGTTTGTTTGAAAGCGGTATGTGTGTACAGGTAAGTAAAATAATTGTCTTTTACTTTTTTTGAATAGGTAGCCTGGAATAAATCTTTTTTTGTTTCCAGGGCATTCAATACATCGTTCATTACAGGATCATCGAAATAAGATATGGGAATACAAACAGCTTTTGCATTGCCCGGAACGGCAAACCATGAGTCGAAAAATTTTAAATGATCCTGCGCTATATTTATATTAATACTGTCTGGCTGTATGCCAAGTTCATTCAGTCTTTCCAGCAAAGTAATCACTACATCTCCCAACTCTTCGCTTTTATGCATGGCCAATGACCGGCTTCTTACTTTTTCTAACGCGGCTTCTACCTGTGCTTCTCTTGCCTGTGCTTCTGCTTTTTGTAAATCATTAAATCTTTGATATGCCAGGCCAAATACATTGGCAAATCTTCTCAGCAAGGCTCTTGTATTTTCATCAGGTTGATTATACGTGACCATTACCAGCGATCCGCCGGGAAAATCCGAAACAGACCAATAAGCACTAATGTCGTTGGGCTTTTTATCCTTTATTGCTTCAGACAAAAATGCGAATGCCCGTGGATCAACTTGCTTTAATGCATTAAAAAATTCTTTCGCCCTTGCGACATCGTTTATCAATACATAATCTTTTTTGCCTGCGAGATATTGCTGATGAGATTCCTCCAATATCCTGATGCCTTTGATATTTAGCTTTGACTCCGATTCGATAACCTCTCCTGCATTATCAGGTGAACGAAGGGCTGCCCAACCTTCAAACGTTTCAGATGATTCATCCCATAAATGAATAGCGCAGGTTTCCAGTTCTTTCTGCCCGAGCAGGCTAAACTGATTTCTCATTTCTCTTGCTACTTCCTTTAATTCTTTTGAAGTATGCATTGCCATCGCCCTGCTTCTGACCCGTTCTAATGCTGTTTCTATCTGTGCTTCTCTTGCCTGTGCTTCTGCTTTTGTGATGTCAACATATCTTTTATAAGCAAGGTCAAATACATTCCGGAAACGTTTCAATACATTCAATTGCTCCTGGCTGGCAGTATTGAACATAGAAATGCCTACTGCACCCGTACCAGTCGAATAAAAATAATAGCAGAGTGCGTCAATGCTATCAAGCCTGGGGTCATCTGCTTCGCCATTATTTTTACGGAAGGCACGCAGGTCATCCAGCTTTTTACCGGAATAAATCATTTCGGTAAAGCTGTCAAAGGATTGTTTTGCATGCTGAATAATATTGTCGACAATCGGGTGTGAGTTGTAAACAAAGGATGTTACTGTTCTGCCTGTGTTTTCAGCGAAATCATAATTCAGTAAATAACTTTTCTCATCGTAATGAATATTTATCATCGCGTTCCTCAAATCTGTGAAGCCCAGTTTTTTCAGTTCATGAAACATGGTTTCGCAGATACTCAGTAAGTCATCCGGCTTTGTCATGCTCATAGCAACTGCCCGTACACGTTCCAAGGCAGCTTCTATTTCCAATTCACGGTTCTGTGCTTCTACCGCTATTCTTTTTTGCTCCAGCTCCTGTATGGTTTCTTCCAGCAAGATGGCGGTGGTGCGTTTAACTTTTTCGGTGCGGTCCAGTTTGAAAGCTGTTATCTCCAGTTCTTTGTCAGCATCTTTCAAAGATTTCAATAACTGTTCTTTCTGTTCTGAAGTCAGTTTATCATGCTGCTGAAGAATCTCGAATATG
>JAEUVI010000118.1 GCA_016787105.1 Chitinophagaceae bacterium
GCTCAAAAAGACACTACAATATGTTTCGGACAAAATGCAACATTGAATGGTTCGGGCGGGGTTACCTATAAATGGACGCCTTCAAATAATCTGTCTGATCAGGATATTAAAAATCCAACGGTCATAAAACCCGCGGTTACAACTGTCTATTCTTTACAAGTAACGGATAATAACGGATGTAAATCGCTGAACGATGCAAAAGTGACCGTTATAGTAACTCCACCTGCAAAACTTTTTGCAGGCAATGATACATCTGTTATAACTAATGAACCTTTTTTGTTGAAGGCGATAGATGTTAATAACAGTGGCTTTATAAACTATAGTTGGTACCCCTCGTCAGGATTGAACAATTCATTCATCCAATCGCCGGTTGCTATTTTGAACAATGGTATTACTTATACAGTTACTGCTACTACCGAAAAAGGTTGTGAAGCAAGCGATGATATAATTATTAAAGTTTTTCGTGTAGCAGACATTTTTGTACCATCAGCTTTCACGCCAAACAATGATGGTCGAAATGATTTGCTGAAAGCCATTCCTGTAGGAATCAAATCATTTAAATATTTTATAGTGTACGATCGGTGGGGGCATAAGGTATTCAGCACTTCTGATGCTTCGCAGGGGTGGGATGGGAGAACAGGTGGTATAATCCATGAAACAAGCACATTTGTATGGATAACAGAAGGAGTGGATTTTAAAAATAATAAGGTGATGAGAAAGGGTATTGTAACATTAATAAGATAAAGTTTTTTGTAGCAATGAACCAGAACATACAATTCCTCAATTAATCAAAATGAATAACTATTTCTATATCGGCATCTTAATTCTTGCCACGGGCTGCAAAGCCGGAGATAATTCAGACAAAAAATTCGAAGCGGTAGAAGGCGAAAACGCATACAGGCTGGTATTAAACCCTACAGCCGGATCGGAATATCATTACGATATCACCAATCAATCGGAAATGAATGTGGAAGCAAATGATAAACAGGTAGAAAACAGCAGTAAATCTGATATCGGATTAACCTACCAGGTAGATCGCGACAGTGCGGGGCTGTTCCTGCTGAAAATGCGTTATGATAAGATTCTGTTGCACACAAAAACAGATAAAGCAGAAACTGAAATGGATGCTGCAAATGCCGCTGTTTCCATTAATCCCGCTGAAAAAATGCTCGGCATTCTTAAGGATGCTGAATTAACGGCAGTTTTAACCCGTACAGGAGAAGTAAAATCCATATCAGGATATAAGGAAATGGGAGAAAAGATGTTGGCGGAATTTGGCGAAAGCGGCCATGATAAAAATATGATACAGGGCCAATGGGAAAAATCTATTGGAGAAGGAATAATCAGGAAAGGAATGACGGAACTGTTTAACATATTTCCGGATACGCTTGTAAGAGTAGGTGATAAATGGAAACTATCCTCCCGCCAGGAAGGGGAAGTGACAATGAATGTAAAAGCTACCTACCAACTACAGGAAATAGAAGACGGCATTGCACTGATAAAATCCGAAGGTGAAATAATAAGTGATAAAACTGCCCGTCCAAATACAATAAACGGGGCTATTGCTGATTTGAACGGAACGCAAAAAGGCGAATACCGTATAGAAGTAAAAACAGGAATGATGATAAATAGTAATATAACCTCGGTTGTAAAAGGAACTGTGCAGGCAATGGGCCATGAAGTACCTGTAGAAATAAAAACTAAAATAAAGATGATTGGGAAAAGGGTGAGATAAAAAGGAGCTTGAAGTTTCAGATAAATTTATGTTCCGGCAGCAAGCGGGATCGAAACTATAAAAACTATATTGTAAAATTATGTTGCTATAGAGCAATAGTTTCAAAATAGTA
>JAEUVI010000224.1 GCA_016787105.1 Chitinophagaceae bacterium
ATTTTGTCAGCCTGAATGTAATGCCGGATAACCTGATGAATGATACGGGTAATACAGAAGCCTCCAGTCATTTGCTGATTGTGCAAAAAAATAAAACCAAACAATTTTTAACAGAAGAAGAACAGCAACTGATAAACTCAGTTGATCAGGGAAATGAATTTGGTAATTACTCTCTCAATCAATACGTCGTTCTTCATCCTGAAATAATTCTTGGCAACCAAATTAAACCTGGTAAGGACCAATATGGCAAGGCGCATGAAACGGTGTGGCAAACCGGAAACATTAAACTCATAGTGCCAAAGCTTGCTGATTCGATCATCAAAGGGATTGACAAAAGATTTAATGCCGATCATTTCAACAGGCAAATAAAACAGATTGATAAGACAAAAGGAAGACAACTCACTTATACAGCTATGCCCGATAACAAGCCGGATAACAGTTCGGTGCAGTTGGGTTTGTTTGATAGTGGGTCTGCTACAAGTATCAACAGGGCTAACGCCTATATCAATCCTCTTGATTCGACAGTAGTTGATAACCAGACAGCCAGAATTTTAAACATCATCCGTACAGCAGATAAGCCAGAACATGAACTTATTGTTTTGATGACAGCCAAATCAACAGCTTTCAAACAGTATGTTTATAAACTTTGCTCCAATGCCGAAGAATTACAGTTTTCCGCTAACTGAATGAATGCTGGCCTACTCCAACATGAATTGACAGGCTTAACCAATACACTCAAAAAATATGACCAACATTTTTACAATGATGGTGAGACTGTGTTTCATGTTTCATTGAGTGACGATGATAAACTGGATACATTACATAACGCTAATCCTTTTTACAAAGAAGGAACGCTGATTGTACATAACAACCGTGTTGGCTTTGTTTCCTACATAGCATCGGATGACGATAAACCGGTCTTTATGCCCAGCCTGCATGATAAGAAAGACCTGGGATTTTATCAGCAATACAGCACCATAAGAGATATGTACCTGGCACTTTCCGAAAAAGAAAATACAGGAACTGCTGCAGACGAGAATACGAGGAAAGACTTGAATGAAGCTTATGAAGCATTGATTAAAGGCTTTGGTCTATTGAATTCACCTGCTAACAGGCAACGCATTCTAAAAGATGAAGCATTTGGGTTGACCATACTTTCATCACTCGAACGAAAGGAAGGCGAACAATTTGTAAAGGCTGATATTCTCACTCAATCAGTATTACCGAAACAGGAAGTTTACACAACCGACAATCCTTTAGAAGCCCTGGCAAAAAGCCTGAATGATAAAGGCAAGGTGGATATGGAGTTTATTGCTGCAGCCACGGACAGTTCGGAACCTGAAACCATCGCCGCTTTGGGTAACTATATTTACATTAATCCGGCTAACAATGAATGGGAAACAGCCGACCAGTTTTTAAGCGGCAATGTGGTGAATAAATTAAGGGTTGCTTCTGAAGCAGCAGAGAAGAATCCAGACAATCTGCAAATACTAAAAAGCCTTACCGCTTTACAAAAGGTGCAGCCCGAAATAATACCTTTTGAATTACTCGATTTTAATCTTGGCGAAAGATGGATACCGGAAAGCTACTATAACAGCTTTGCTTCTCATCTTTTCGAGATGAACACCGATGTCAGTTATTTTCCTTCTGTAGATTCTTTTAAAGTAAAACCCATCAGCAGCAATGCAAAAACCAACCAGGAGTATGCAGTAACAACTAAGAGCGGTAAAACTACTTATGGAGCTTTGCTATTAGAACATGCGTTGGAAAATACTACACCCTTCTACACTTACGAAGTTGATTTGGGTGATAAAACAATCCGGGTACCGGATAATGAAGCCATACAGTTGGCACACCAGAAAATTGAATCTATCCGCAATGGCTTTATTGAATGGTTAAAAGAGTTACCAGCAAATGACAAAAAAGAATTAGAGATGCTGTATAACGATACATTCAATTGCTATGTATTGAGAGAATATGATGGTAGCCATTTACAATTTCCAGGTCTTGACAAGAGAAGGTTAAGTATCGATGATTTGTATAGTTCACAAAAAAACTCCGTTTGGCGTATTGTGCAAAATCGTGGTGCATTAATTGACCATGAAGTGGGCTTGGGAAAGACATTGACTATGGTGGTTGCTTCCCATGAAATGAAACGACTAAAAATTGTAAACAAGCCAATGATACTTGCACTTAAAGCTAATGTGCGGCAGATTGCAGAAACTTACAGAAAAGCATACCCCAATGCAAGAATATTGGCCCCGGACGAAAATGATTTTACTCCAGCTAAACGATTGCGCTTATTTCATGAAATAAAAAATAATAATTGGGATTGCATTATTCTCACTCATGACCAGTTTGGAAAAATTCCCCAAAGCCCGGAAATACAAAAACAGATTTTTGAGACAGAGCTGGATAATGTTGAGAGAGATTTACATACACTCAAAGAAATGGGTGGTGAAATTTCCCGCCGTATGTTGAAAGGACTGGAGATACGAAAAACAAATCTTGGTGTAAAACTGCAGGAGTTAAGAAAAAATATTGAAGAAAAGAAAGATGCAGGGATCAACTTCCGGGAACTCGGAGTTGATCATTTGTTTGTAGATGAGGCCCACAAGTATAAAAATCTTACTTACACTA
>JAEUVI010000236.1 GCA_016787105.1 Chitinophagaceae bacterium
TTTTTGTATTTGGGTTGCGTACCCGGTGCTTTCAATAAATTTATTGCGTATGGCTCAAAGGCGTTGCTTTTTGAGCCCATCGATCCAGACAGGCCCTCTCCGGTTTTCGATAAGGTAAAAATTGCTTTGGTCCACCTTAGCGATGGGTCATAAACAGAAACGGCATCCGTGCTAAGGATTATTTGATTATTATTTATTTCTTCAATTAACAGGTCCGCTTCGAACCTGATTTTCTTCCCATTTTTTACAAACTCACGCACTTCTTTCCCATAACTGTTTGGGTTACCCGAGTTTTCAATCAACAAGGTATGCGAGTAATCTTGACTCTCCTGCTTGTACTGACCTTCATAAAAACTTAACAAAGAGGCCAATTTTGACTTATCCAAAGAGATACTGTTGCTATATATTGTTTTGTCCTTACTATAGAATATGAAGGAATGCATACTTTTAATTGCAGCGTCAAAGTTCAGGTCAAAAGACTCTTCCGGACCGCTAAACGCTAATGTATAGGTCACTTGATTATGGACAGTTTTTAAGATGTAAAAGGAACTTTTCAATTTTTTCGACCCCTTGGTTGTAAAGGCAAAACACCACCATAGTTTATTGTTAATGAATCGTAAGCTATCGGTGGAAACAGTAATATTATTACCTAATTCGGCTTTTGTAATGACAGACTCTTGTTTTGCAATTTCCTTTATATCTGCGTTTTGAAAACCCTCTTTCAAGGTACCCTTCTCTAATTTAAGAGTAGTCGGCATAAAAGCATCTTTACTGGTCGACGGTGGTGTGTAGGAGAATAGGGTATTTCCTGCTAAACTGTTTTGGCTGTTCCAGTCTTTGGGAATAAACAAGCAAAAGTCTTTGGGTTTACTTTCATAAAATTCCGGAGACTGGGCATTCGTTAAGACATGAAACAATAAGCTCAGGAGAACAAGGTTCAGACGAGACATGGAAATTGCTTTTGGTGGTTAAGGTATTAGTTTAGGCTCGAAAAATTGAATTTCGATTATTATATATAGTCATTTCAAAATAAAAAAAGGTTGCACTCAAAAAGAATGTTGTGTAATTAGCTGAGCACCGGCTTTGATAACGGCGTCTACTAAATTGAATGGGTTAATGCGTCCGAATCATGTCTGAACAACGAACGCCTACGATTCGTTAAGTCAAAATAGGGTAGTGATACCAAATGATCTGCCGGCAAACTATATCCCGTACTACATTATTATTTATTTCACCTGTTAGCTTTTTTCTTTTTGACTTTTGACTTTAATTTGCGGCTATGGACAAAAAACCTGTTCTCTTCACATCATTATCTCCGGCTCTTTTACATTTGTATGATATCAGCAACAGTATTGTTGTAATTATAGATATTCTCCGCGCTACATCTACTATTACTACAGCTTTATATAATGGGGCTAAATCTGTAATACCGGTTGATAGTGTAAGCCGCTGCATCGAATTGGGAAAGCAGATAGATGGAATTACTGCGGGTGAACGTGACGGACAAATAGCTGAAGGCTTAAGCTATGGCAATTCACCTTTTGAATATCCGGAATCCTTTATAAAAGGAAAAACACTGGTGCTTACAACTACCAATGGAACCAAATTGCTCCATATGGCCCTTGAAAAGGGCGCTAATGAAATTATCATCGGTGCATTTACCAATCTTTCTTTCGTTTGTGATTATTTAATCAGGTCCAATAAGAATGTAATGCTGGGTTGTGCCGCATGGAAAGATCGGGTAAACCTTGAGGATACGCTTTTTGCAGGAGCCGTTATTACGAGAATAAAAGAACATTTCAATATTAGTTGCGACTCTTCTCATTTGGCAGAATCGTTGTACAGAGAAGCAGCAGGCGATCTGTTTGGCTTTTTGAAAAAGAATGATGCATCACATTATCACCGCCTCATGAATTTTAACCTCGAAAAAGATATTCGCTATTGCCTCACAATTGATAATGCGAATGTGCTGCCGGTATACAGAAACGGCAGATTAGTTAAAGAGTAGCGATAAACGACATAGGGAGATAGAAAGCACAAATACACATGGATCTGTTTGCAACTCTTCTATGGCATCCTATATAGTTCAAAAGAACTCTGTAATAAGAAAGTTATAACTTTATCCATACTCCTTAATTACAGTATATGCCAAAAAGAATTTTCGCTGCACTGTTTGTACTTGCTGTATTATTCTCTTCTTCTGCTATCGCGAAGTATAGCTCGCAGCCAACAAATCAGGATACCCCACTCGTTGTTAAAAAGTGTTCGGACTTTACAATAAACGGAAAAGGAGATAATGCTGAATGGAAAAAAACAGAATGGGTAGCATTGAAAAAAATTGATGCAGGCGGTAAAGAACATAAAAGTCTTTTTAAAATATTGTATTCACCTGCCGGTATATATGTTTTATTCAACGTGGAAGACGAGAAGATAACTTCTGATTATAAAAATGATTTTGAAAACCTGTTTACCGCTGATGTAGTAGAAGTATTTTTTCATACCGATCCATCCTTCCCTTTATATTTCGAATATGAAATAAGTCCGCTGGAAAAAGAACTGGTTTTATTGATACCAAATTTTAAAGGCAATATCGGTGGATGGATACCCTGGCACTATGAAGGAAAGAGAAAAGTACAAAAGAAGATTATCATCGATGGCGGTGAAATGAAATCAAATGCTCCTATAAAAGGGTGGACCGCTGAATTATTCTTTCCTTACCAGTTACTAAGCCCTTTGCAAAATGTACCTCCGGTAAGTGGTGCAAGATGGAACGCAAATTTTTGTCGCCTTGATTATGATACAGGTAAAGCTGTAAAATGGGCCTGGTCGCCCGTCATCACTTCATTTCATGAATATGAAACATATTTTTCGTTAGTCTTTGAATAGTGTGGGCAAACCTGCTAAGGTACTGCATTTTCAGGCTCCCTATATTGCTTTTAGTTTTTATTTTATCAATCGCTTTTTTGCATTGAATTGTGCTGCACATTCGTTTACTTTTGCAGATTGTCCTTTTTAGAGTGAAGGACATCGCCTTTGACAGCCGGCAATAAACTTTATCAATAACGCCTTTGTCAATGGCTAATTGCAAATTGAAACTATGGCATTACCGCACCTGATCAAATACGTATATACCCATGGAACTGATGAAGTAGTCCGCCGGGGAAAAAAAATCCATGCAATTGGTTTTGTTGAATTAGTAGATTACGATGATCTTTTTGGATCGGCCGTTTTCCGGGTAAAGGATGACAGCTATTCTACTTATTATAAAGTATACATACAGAAATTTAAAGATCCAAAGTCGCTCTCCCTCCGATGTGCCTGCCCATATAACCTGGGCGATATCTGCCGCCACGAAGCTGCTTCACTTTTCCAGTTGCAGGAAATGATAGATAAGGGCCACCTGAAAGCAGATACGGTAGAATATGATCAACGGCATACCGTTGCCAAGATGAAAAACATAGATCTGAAATCAATACGATTGCTTTGTTCGCAGGAAGTATTGCAGGAGGCAGAAGTTTTTTTACGAACCAATAAAGCAAGCATTGATTATGCAAAAGAGGAGACGGTAAAAGCTACAGTAACACTTAACGGCACAGACTATAAAGTAATACTTCGCAAAAATGAAGAACGGAATTTTGATACAAGCTGCGATTATGTAGATCCGGAGCATCCGCTTTGCCTGCCTAAAGTGATTGTATTTCTGCAATTATTAAATACACACGGTGCTTATTATTTCGATAGTATCAGAAACTGGGACAAAGAAAAAAATAAACTGCTCGAAGCATATGGATATTCATTGAGCGATGATTTGAAAGGTAAGTTTGAATTTACCTATAAGGAAGGCAAACCATTTCTTCGTGTATTGGATACGAGTATCAAAAGGATTGTTGCCAATGCAATAGCACCCAAGCCTGTGTATATACAACCGCAGGTAGAAGAGAAGGATGAGGAAGTAGTAGCTGCAGAGGAAGCACTCAAAAAGGATCAGCTTGGTGTTGTCTTTAATTTCAATAAAAAAATATTTCCACGCTTTACGCTTGATGTGGTGCAGGGTGATGCAAATGATACAGGCAATGGCTTCGCAGGCAAAGTAGAAAAGCTTGATCTTTCCAAGTATGTAAGCACGGACGCATATAGTGAGCGGGATAAAAATCTTGTGACCTCTATCCGTAAGCTGCAGGAAACCGAAATCAATAAATACATCAGCCGCAACTCTCCCTTTTCAGGCATCTGGGAAAATATCATTCACCAGGAAGAAGATGACCTGGCCGATGAAACAAAAGAGCTGATGACAGAATACCTGTTGCCGAAGCTGAAAAAAATCTTTATTGAATTTGCTGACAGCAAACTGGTATACCAGCTACCGGAGAGCAAAACTTTTAAAACAGCAAATCTTGGTGGGTTAAGCTTATCACCGGAAGAAATCAATCCGTATTTTATAATCAGTAAAAACGGAAAATATAAAATAGAGTGCCGTGTAAAAGCCGGCGGTCTCGATCATAGCCTCAGTGATAATGAGAGCATCAGTCCCTTATTATTCCTTTACAATTACCAATTATACCTCTGGAAAAGTTCAGAAGTTACACAGGTTATTGAAAAGTTTTTGCCCGCAGGTGAAATGAAAGTTGAAGAGGAAGACTGGAATAAAACACTTAACCAGTTTGTAATGCCGCTGGCAAAAGAATATAAAGTAGAATTTGATCGCAGCCTGATAGAAGAAATAAAAGATGGGGAACCTGAACTGAAATTGTTCCTGCTGGAAAAAGGAGATTACCTGGTGTTTCAGCCTTCATTTAATTATAAGGGATATGAAGCAAGGGCAAAAGATCGTGATGAAATAGTGGTACCACAGGGTGAGAGAGTGATGATTGTACACAGGAACCGAGAATCTGAAAAAGCATTTATTGAAAAACTGCAAAACCTTCATTCCAACTTTGTCTTTAATGAAGACTCTGTTACACTTGCATTAAAAGGAACAGATGTTTTGAAGAATAACTGGTTCTTCCTTTTTGTAGATGCGATGAAGGACATGAAAGTACCTGTGTTTGGATTTGACGCACTGAAGAATTTTCGCTTCAATACATCAAAGCCTAATACAAAAATATTTATCAGCAGCAATACCGATTGGTTTGATGCAAGGGTAGATATTGTTTTCGGCGATCAGAAGGTAACGGTAGCTGAAGTAAAAAAAGCGCTGGCGAATAAACAACAGTTTGTACAACTGAATGATGGCACATTAGGTATTCTTCCAGAAGAATGGCTTAAGAAATATTCGTTGCTCTTTCGCGTAGGTGAAGGCAAAACGAATAACCTGAAATTATCCCGTTATCATTTAAGCGTAATAGATGAACTGTATGAAACACGCGATGAAGAAGAGTTGTCGGTGCAATTGGAAGAAAAATACGGTAACCTTCGCGAGTTCAATAAAATAACGGAAATAGAACCACCGTATCATCTCAGGATGATATTGCGACCTTACCAGACAGCCGGTTTTCAATGGCTCAATTACCTGCGGGAAATAAAATGGGGAGGTATACTGGCAGATGATATGGGTTTGGGTAAAACCATACAAGCGCTTTCTTTCCTGGAATATTTTAAAACCACAAACGGCACGATGAAAGCGTTGGTCGTTTGCCCCACTACACTTATTTATAACTGGGAAAATGAAATCCGCAAATTCACACCAGGCCTTACATATCATAT
>JAEUVI010000247.1 GCA_016787105.1 Chitinophagaceae bacterium
ATCATCGAGGTAAGTAATTTCCGTTTTTCGTTCATCCCCGTATTTATCTTTTATCTCCTGCAGTTCAGCTTTGATTACATCAAAACGTTTTCCTTCATCATTCAACAAATCCTGTAAGTGGGCGATCAGCTTCATCAGTTCATCAAACTCTTCTTTAATCTTTTCCCGCTCCATACCGGTTAGGCGCTGCAGGCGCAATTCGAGAATTGCTTTAGCTTGTATTTCATCCAGCCCCCATCCGGCATTGATCAAATTATTCTTTGCAACTTCAGGAGTAGCCGAGCTACGGATAAGCGCAATCACTTCATCCAGGTGATCCAGTGCAATAAGGTATCCTTGTAAAATATGCGCTTTCTTCTGCGCTTCTTTCAATTCAAATTTGGTGCGACGTACAACAACTTCATGACGAAACTCAACAAACTCCGCAATCATTTCACGCACATTCAGGATTTTCGGCCTGCCTTTTACCAATGCCACGTTATTGATGCCGTAAGAAGTCTGTAGCTCAGTGTATTTGTAAATCTGGTTGATGACAACATTGGCAATTGCATCTCTTTTCAGATCGACTACCAGCCGGGTTCCTTCTTTATTGTTCGACTCATTGTTAACATGAGCGATTCCTTCAATTACTTTATCATTTACCAATTGACCGATACGGTCGCAAAGTGCATCACGGTTTACCTGGTAAGGCACTTCGGTAATGATGATTTGTTCGCGACCGCTTCCCTTAGTATCCACATGCAGTTTGCCACGCAGCACTACTCTTCCCCTTCCAAAATGCATGGCAGCCTTCACTCCTTCCATTCCATAAATGATGCCGCCGGTTGGAAAGTCAGGTGCTTTCACATACTGCATCAATTCATCAACGGTAATATCTCTTTTATCGATATAAGCGATACAACCATCAATCACCTCACTCAGGTTGTGGGGCATAATGTTGGTAGCCATACCCACCGCAATACCGCTGGAGCCATTGATGAGCAACTGGGGAATACGTGAAGGAAGAATAGACGGCTCTTTCTCTGAGTCGTCAAAATTGAGTTGAAAATCTACAGTGTCTTTGTCTATGTCATCCAGCATGTGCTCGGCAAGCTTCTCAAGCCTTACCTCAGTATATCGCATTGCTGCTGGCCCATCGCCATCCTGGTTTCCAAAGTTACCCTGTCCATCTACAAGTGTGTAGCGCATGCTCCACTCCTGCGCCATACGCACCATGGCATCATATACAGAGCTATCACCATGCGGGTGATATTTACCAAGCACCTCTCCCACCACACGGGCTGATTTCTTGTAAGCTTTGTTATGCGCAAGTCCCAGTTCATTCATTGCATACAAAATGCGGCGGTGAACGGGCTTCAATCCATCACGTACATCAGGCAGCGCACGACCGACAATAACCGACATTGAATAGTCAATGTAGGCTGTCTTCATTTGCTCTTCAATATTAACTGGGATAATCCGGTTTTTATCGTTGGTTTCTTCCGGGAGTATGTTATCTTCCATGCTAATGTTTATTGCGAATTTTCCAGGTGTTTTTTTGTTGTTTTGTCTCGAAAAATCTAAGCCTGCAAATGTATCTTTTTTAACATTTAAAACCTGATGAAATAATTGTAATTTCACTATATTTTTCCACCTTTGTGGATACCGTACCCCCGCTGATTCAGGAAGATATTATAACAACCCTTTTACATTGTCCGGCACTGAATTTTCGTTATAACACCTGTACCTAATTAAAAACGGATTATGGCTTCTTACCGGTTATTAAGAAACAACAAAGAGACGGGGCCTTATACCCTTGAGGCACTCGTTCAGCTAGGTTTGAAACCCTACGATCTTGTATGGGAAGAAGGAAGAAGCGCGGCATGGCGCTATCCCAGCGAAATACAAGCATTAAAATTCTACGCTCCTGCAGTGGAAGAACAGCCTTACGACCGGTTTTACAAAAAGCCTTCCGAAGTAAAAAAAGAAGAAGAAAATAAGGAAATTGAAAAGCAGCAAAGCAATACACCCCAGGTTAAACTGGTAAACATAAAGGAAGTTGAAGCAGAAAAAACAAATGAAACAAAAGAAGGAAAAACTGTTGTAGAAATAACCACTCCGAAAAAACAGGTTTTCGTTTCACTCCCTGCCAACCTTGTTAAAAAGACAGAACAACAGCAGCAACCAGCCGCTAAAAATATTGCAGAACCAGTAACAGCTTACAAAGAAGAAAACACTAATAGCAACTCCTATAAAATAAACGAGCCTGTATCACCATCGTACAACGAACTGGTAAATGATTACAACAGCTACCAGCCACAGGAAAAAAAGATTCCCCTCAAGGAACAAAGTACTATTACACATAAAGAAGCTTACCCGCTCGAAACAAAGTATACGCAATCATTAGACGACATCAAGGATATCTATGCACAGACCTTGCTGGACAGGAAAAAGAAAACAGCGCAGAAAAAAATGATTGGTAAAATGCTGAAGCGTGGCC
>JAEUVI010000250.1 GCA_016787105.1 Chitinophagaceae bacterium
TTTGCATACTTTTCGCTGCTGCATTTACCGCATCCATATTTGCTTCTGCTTTTACAGGCTGCGCCGCACGCTGGTTTTTTGTTGCCTGCGGTGTAACGCCACTTGATGGCGAGCCTATGATTCTCACATTCGACAACTCTGGTTTCTTGTCGTATTCCAGGCTTGTTGGCACTTCATCCCAATCATCAGTACCAGCATTCATTACTTCCGGTTTGTCCAGTACATGCACGAGGTCTGTACGGCCAAGGTATTCGTAACCCAATGCCCGGAAGATAAAGTCAACAATCGAAGTAGTTGATTTGATATTCGGATGTTCTACAAATCCTGCAGGATCGAAACGGGTAAATGCGAATTTGTCAACAAACTCTTCTAACGGTACTCCGTATTGCAAACCGATAGAAATAGAAATAGCAAAACAGTTCAGCATACTACGCATGGTAGCGCCTTCTTTTGCCATATCAATAAATATTTCCCCCAATGTACCATCACTGTATTCTCCTGTACGGAGGAAGATAGCCTGTCCGTTGATTTTTGCTTTTTGTGTAAAGCCGCGACGCTTGGCTGGTAATGCACGGCGTTCAACGATACTCGCCAGTTTACGTTTCAGTTTTGTATCAGGAGATGCCTGTACCCTTTTCTGCACTTCTTCCAGCAGTTCTTCTACTGTCAGCTTCGCCATATCAACAATACTTGATTGCTGAACAGCTTCCGCTGCTGCCGGTTGCTCGGTTGCGGCTTCTTCTGTTTTTTTCTTTTTGTCAGACTTATTGCTGAGTGGCTGCGACAATTTGGAACCATCACGGTACAGCGCACATGCTTTTAATCCCAGTTCCCAACTCAATAAATATGAATCAGCGATTTCATCTACCGATGCTTCATTCGGCAGGTTAATCGTCTTCGAAATGGCGCCACTGATAAATGGTTGTGTGGCGCCCATCATGCGGATATGGCCATGCGCATGAATATAGCGCTGGCCTTTTTTTCCGCATTTGTTGGCACAGTCAAAAACGGGCAGGTGCTGTTCTTTCAGGTATGGGGCACCTTCAAGCATCATGGTACCACATACATAGTCGTTAGCGGCTTCGATCTGCTCGTCACTAAATCCGAGTGCTTCAAGCAGGCTCCATTCAAAATCATTGTATTGCTCCGGAGTAAACCCTAAGCGCTGGAGGCATTCCTCGCCCAGCGTGTATTTATTGAAAATAAATCCGATTTCAAATGCTGTAGCGGCTGCGGCATCCAATCTCTTTATTTCATCTGCTATAAATCCTTTTTCACTTAAAGACTGGTGATTGATAAATGGCGCTCCTGCAAAGCTTGCAGCGCCTACAGCATACTTTACAATTGTATCAACTTCTTTCGCATTGTATCCGAGATTCCTTAATGCAACAGGTACTGACTGGTTGATAATTTTGAAATAACCACCGCCAGATAATTTTTTGAATTTTACCAATGCAAAATCAGGTTCAACACCTGTAGTGTCGCAATCCATTACCAGGCCAATAGTTCCTGTTGGCGCAATTACAGTTGTCTGTGCATTTCTGTAACCAAATTTCTCACCCAGTTCTACTGCATCATCCCATGCTTTGCATGCCGCAGATAATAAATAATCCGGACAATATTTAGCTTTGATGCCTTGCGGTTTCAGGCTAAGTCCTTCATATTCATCCGCGTCATATGCAGCCAAACGATGATTGCGCATTACACGCAGCATGCTTTCTTTATTCTCTTCATATTTTGGAAATGCGCCTTGCACCTCGGCCAGTTCAGCAGATGTTCTGTAAGCTACACCAGTCATGATTGCTGAAATAGCACCAGCAATAGCTCTTGCTTCTTCACTGTCATAAGGAATGCCGCTTACCATCAATACAGTGCCGAGATTTGCAAAACCAAGTCCCAGCGTTCTGTATTCATAGCTTAATTGTGCTACTTCTTTAGAAGGAAATTGCGCCATCAATACAGATATCTCCAACACAACTGTCCAAAGCCGGCAATTGTATTCATAACCTTCTACATCGAAGATATTTTTCTCTGTATCAAAAAATTTTATGAGGTTGGCCGATGCGAGGTTACATGCTGTATTATCCAGAAACATGTATTCAGAGCATGGATTGGAAGCCCTGATTTCACCACCTGCGGGACAAGTATGCCATTCATTGATTGTTGTATTGTATTGTGTACCCGGATCCGCACAGCGCCATGCAGCATAAGATATCTGGTTCCACAATTCTCTTGCAGGCACTTTTTTCATTACACGGCCATCCATACGACCTGTGAGTTCCCAATCATCATTGTTTTTTAGTTTTTCAAAAAATGAATTGGGAATACGAACAGAGTTATTTGAATTCTGCCCGCTTACTGTTTTATAGGCTTCACCTTCGTAGTCGCTTGCATAACCTGCAGCTATCAATGCAGCTACTTTCTTTTCTTCTTCTACCTTCCAGTTTACAAATTCAACAATTTCAGGATGGTCAAGATCCAAACAAACCATCTTTGCAGCACGGCGTGTAGTACCGCCACTTTTGATAGCACCTGCAGCGCGGTCACCGATTTTCAAAAAGCTCATCAAACCGCTGGAAGTACCACCACCACTTAACTTTTCTCCTTCACCACGAAGATTGGAGTAATTGGTTCCCACACCTGAACCGTATTTGAATATTCTCGCTTCACGAACCCATAAATCCATGATACCGCCCTCATTTACCAAATCATCATCCACGCTCAGGATAAAGCATGCATGTGGCTGAGGACGTTCATATGCAGAAGTAGATCTTTTTAGCTGGCCGTCATTGGCATCAACATAGTAATGCCCTTGTGGTTTTCCTTTTATACCATAGCTTTCAAACAAACCCGTATTGAACCACTGTGGTGAATTGGGTGTACACATCTGGTTGAGCACGCTGTATACTAATTCATCATAAAACACCTGAGCATCTTTTTCTGTGGCGAAGTACCCATAACGTTCGCCCCATACACGCCAGCAATTAGCCAGCCTATGAGCCACCTGTTTTGCAGAAGTTTCCCTGCCAAGACTGCCATCTGGTTGCGGCACACCTGCTTTTCGAAAATATTTTTGTGCAAGAATATCCGTCGCTATCTGGCTCCACTGTTTGGGAACCTCCACATTTGTCATTTCAAATACTACTTCGCCGCTGGGGTTGCGGATGACCGAAGTGCGATAGTCATATTCGAACTGGTCGAATACGCTCTTGTCGTCACGTGTGAAGCGACGACGGAACTGCAAGCCGCTTTTGGCGGATGCATCTTTTTTTCCTGCCATAACTAAAAAGAATTAAATGGGTTTGATTAAAGCCTTCTCAGGTGGGAGAAGAAAAACGAAAGTATTTTTTCATTTTAGTATTTCAAACCGTCAAATATTCACAGAATGTGGATAATACGATCATGAGTCTCCGAAGTGCTTTATAGTAGTGGATCAGGGGATTTTTTTGCTATTGTATAAAACATTTGCACAAACTTTTTTTTGGAAAATTGAGATGAGATCGGTAAACCTGTTTTTTAAAATAAATCTAACAAGCCTGATAAAGCAAAATCAAATGAAACAAGCCACAGCCAAGGGTTTCAAATAAATCCGAAAATAATAAGCTGAATTGAAATGGTTGAGTAAAAACTCAATTTTTATAACTTTTTCTTTTCCGTCGAATAGCTTTTTTTTGTACTTATGAAAATAAGATTACACTATTTTCTCATCGCTTCATTCTTGATTGTTAATTCAATTCCGGCCAGCAGTCAATCAAGATTCTCAGGTTGGCTTGCCTCTTTTAATTCTATTAAAACCGGCAAGAAAACAAGTATTCATGCCGAATTCCAGCTACGAAGCAGTGACCAGGTAAACCAAATAGAAACAATATTACTTCGTAGTGGATTCAACTATCATTTGAAAAAAAATATGGTGCTCACAGCAGGTTATGGATATATTTTGAATCGTCGCCCTCTTAACATTCTTTCCGCTTATGGGCATGAGCATCGCATCTGGCAACAATTCCTGGTAAGCCATGCCATTAAAAAAAATCTGCTATCGCATCGTTTCAGGCTTGAAGAACGTTTCCACGAAAGAGTTGTATCAACAAATGGCACTACATTTTTCCGGGACGGTTACGACTATACAACACGTTTCAGGTATTTTGTGAGGGATATAATTCCTTTCAACAATAATCCTGTATTTACCAACGGCCTGTTTGCTGCTATACAAAAT
>JAEUVI010000259.1 GCA_016787105.1 Chitinophagaceae bacterium
GCAATAGCAATACCGGTCTGGCCTACGTGCTCGTGATGCGGGCGCCAATGTGCATCGGCAACGGGGCGGCTGCAGGCTGTAGCGGCATGAAGAACTTTTGCGAGGTCTTCAATCATACCCCAGTTTTCGGGGCCTTTCATACCTCGGCCGGCACTTACTACAATTTCAGCCTCCGTCAATGGCACTTCACCACTTGCCTTCGATACATTGATAACTTTTACTTTCGGTGTATTCACTGTTGCGTTAAATGCCACTACTTCGGCAGTGCCCTGTCCTTCGGTTACCTGGAATGCATTTGGATTTAAGGCAATAATTTTTATATCGGAGTTAATAGAAACATGGGCAAATGCTTTCCCGGAAAACACACTTTTTTTAACTATAAAGCCATTTGCTGTATCCGGCAATGCTACGGCACCCGATACGAGTCCTGCTTTCAATTTTGCGGAAAGGCGGGGGGCGATTGCTTTTCCGTCTACATTGTTTGAGAATACAATCACTTTAGCACCGGTTGATGTTGCCACCTGTGCGATAACATCTGTATAGACCTGCGCATCAAGGTGTGCTAACTGGTCATTATTTACCTGGTGAATTTTCTTTACACCATATTTTCCCAATGCGGCAAGATCTTCGGAAACAGATCCCAGCACAACGCCTTCAGCAGTTGTGCCAAGTTGCTCAGCGATTTTGGCACCATAGCTTAATACTTCTAACGAAGCTTTTTTTACATGGCCTTCCGCGGTATCAATGAATATGAGTACTGACATAAGTTGAATTTGAAAATTTGAAAATGAAAAAATTGCGCAATTGCGTATTCTGCAATTTTCACATTAAAAAGCCTTTGCTTCTTCATGAAGCAGTCTTACCAGCTCAGCTACATTATCTGCAGGTACCAGTTTTACACCTGCTTTAGCTGGCGGCAAACTAAAACTTGTAATAGAGGTGAGTGTATCAACTGCTACAGGTTCCAATACTTTCAATGGCTTTGTGCGTGCAGCCATAATGCCCCGCATATTTGGAATGCGCTGCTCTGCTACTCCTTTCTGGCAGCTAACAACGATTGGCAGCGATACTTCGCATACTTCATCACCGCCTTCTATTTCGCGGGTAACGGTTGCTGTTGTACCATTCAGTTCGAATTTTGTAGCCAGTGATATATATGGCATATCAAGCAGTTCAGCTACCAGCCCACCGATTGATGAACCATTATAATCGATCGTTTCCTTACCGGTAAATATTAAATCATAGCCCCCTTCTTTTGCGACGGCTGCTATCTGGGAAGCGATATAATAGCTATCATGGCTGTCTGCATTTACCCGAAACGATTCATCACCACCAAGCGCCAGGGCTTTACGGATTACCGGTTCTGCATCTGCAGTACCAACAGTAACCAGGTGAATTGTAACGGATGCATCCTTTTCTTTTAACTCAATAGCACGGACGAGGGAGTACCACTCGTCGTACGGATTGATGATCCATTGTACTCCGTTGCTGTCGAATTTCGTGTTGTTATCGGTGAAGGCTATTTTTGCCGTTGTGTCCGGCGTTTTACTGATACAAACAAGAATCTTCATTAAGCAAATTTTAGTGGTGAAGAAAAAGGTTGTTTATGCAACTAAAAATCAAAGATAAGCGTTAAAAGCAATTTTCAGGCATAATAAAAGGAAATTTTTTAAAGGATATGGAGCGTATTGAAAAACTAAAGGAATTTTTGAAAGCCAACCCGGCAGATAATTTTGTGCAACATGCTTTGGCATTGGAATATATTAAGTTAGGCGACGATGTGACAGCCCGTTCCCTATTTGAGGAATTACTGAAAAGAGACCCCGGATATGTAGGCAGTTATTATCATCTTGCCAAATTGCTGGAAAGAAATGAAGAAACAGATGAGGCGATAAAATGGTATGAACGGGGTATGGAAGCAGCGCAGAAAGCAGGAGATAAGCATGCGCTGGGTGAGTTGAGAAGTGCGTATGAGGAGTTAAGCTTTTAAGTTCCTACTTCTGAAGGGTAGTTTAAACAGACTGAGTTTATTAAATTCATTTTATGCCTGAAATTATAAATGTCGTAATCCCATTAGTAGTAGGACTGGTTTTAATAATTATAGGTTTTGAACAAAAAAGAAAAACTAAAAGACTTGTGAATAATGGAATAGAGGTTGAAGGGGTAATATTTTCAAAAGAAACATCTTCCGATTCAAAGAACCGGGCTATATATCCTGTTATTAGATTTGTAACCAAAGATGGGGTATGGGTTACTGAAAAAGCAAGCGAAAGTTTGCCGTTTTTTTTAAAGAAGGATGAGAAAACTGTACAAGTATTTTATGATCCCAATAATCCTAAAGAATTTATTTATAAAACTTCTGCAGAATTTTTTAAGGTTACCAACATTCTCATCATTGCAGGAATATTATTCTTTATGATTGGTTTATGGCTTTGCTATCAATACCTGATTAAATAGAACTGATGGACTTGTTACCAGCGTTCAGAAAATACATCCAATTAAACAATCTTTTTCATCAAAAAGACAACCTATTGCTTGCCGTAAGTGGCGGAGTAGATTCTGTTGTGCTTTGCGAACTATGCAAACAGGCAGGATTTGATTTTGTAATAGCACATTGCAATTTCCAGTTGAGAGATGAGGAAAGTGAAAGAGATGAATTGTTTGTAAAGGAATTAAGAAAAAGATATAACGTTGAAGTATTCGTTAATAAATTTGATACAACGAATTACGCGAAAGATAACAAGATTTCTATCCAGGTAGCAGCAAGAGAGTTACGTTATAGTTGGTTCAATGAACTCCTGACTTCCGACTCTATACTCCCGACTCCACACTGGCTTCTCACTGCTCACCATCTCGGCGATAATATC
>JAEUVI010000265.1 GCA_016787105.1 Chitinophagaceae bacterium
AGTTTTTTTGTTGTTTTGAGTTGGGGATTACACCTGTTCTTGTCAGGTTTGTAAATGACAGTCGCATGTTTGACACCGCGGTTGCTTTCGATAAAGCTACAGTTGTGTTGTTGCCAATACCAGCATTGTAAAAATCCCGTACATTGTTTGGCTGTGGATTAAAAGGCTTTTGCTTTCCAAAATCAACATCACTTGCATCCCATGCATACCAGGGGGCGTACAAAGTTCCATCCATTTTAGGTCCCCAGCTTTCGTCTACATCATACCGGTAATATTTTGCTCCATCCAGAACAGATAGATTGGCAGGGTGTATGGCAGGATCATAATGAAAAGTAAGCCAGTCTTGTCCGGAACCACCGCCATATTCGTTCTGGTATTCCGGCAAAACGTATACGTTTTCAAAAGTAGTAGTGTGATTGATGTCTACACCAATTCCTTTTTTAGCAGCTTTTTTACTGGTAATGATCACAGCGCCTTCAGAGCCTCTTTGTCCATACAGGGCAGTTGCGGCAGGGCCTTTCAATACATTTAATGATTCGATATCATCCGGGTTGATACCGCTTGCGTTTGTAAGGATGACACCATCCACAACATAAATAGGAGAAGCGCCGCTAAGTGTATTGATGCCACGAAGGTGAATGGTAGACGTACCAAATTTTGCACCTGAACCGCCTCTTATCTGCAAGCCTGCAATTTTACCGGCAATAGCAGTATTAAGATCCGCTACTTTTGTTTGAGAGATTTTTTCAGTGCCGAGTTGTTGTGTAGCGTATCCCACAGTTTTCTTACTTCGTGATACACCTAATGCCGTAGTTACAACCACTTCCTTCAATTGATTGACTGCAGGCTGCATTGAAATAATCCAGTTCATACCAGTGCTTACTGTTATTTGTTTCGACAAATACCCTTGGGAAGTAACAATAATGACTGAGCCATCGGGAATATTGGGTAACGAAAAATTTCCTTCTGCATCAGTAATAGCACCTTTTGATTTATCCTTCAGTGTTATTGAAGCAAAGGGAATAGGACTTCCTTGATCATCAAGTATTTTTCCCGATATGTTTTTTTGTGCAAATAGTGCAGGTGTAAGCAGGAGCAGTGCCTGCATCAATAGCAAGATTTTTCTCATGTTGAATTAGTTTATAGTTAATAAACCTGTAGCCAGGTAATGCGAATAGAGCATTCAAGTTATTTGTATGCTGCAAGCATTTATCCGCTATTCAACCAACGACAAATACACGCATATGAAATGCATGTATTTGTCTCAATAAAGCGCTGATAGACTAAAGCATTTTATTGATAGCTCAACGGTATAATAATTTTAATGAAATAGAATGCTTCCGGTATTCGGTAGGTGTGTGATTAAGTATTTTTCTCGAGTATATTCATAACAAGTTCCTTGTAGCTGCGGCCGATAGGAATGGTTTGGCCGTTTATTTCCAATTCGGAACTGTTAAAGGCTTTTATCTTTTCTACAGATACGATAAAGGATCGGTGAATCCGCATAAAACTTCTTTTGTCTAATTGCGTTTCAATATCACTCAATTGAAATTTTGTCAGGTAGGCTTTATCAGAAGTAACGATATTAATATATTCCTTTTTGCTTTCGATATAAAGTATTTCGTCGTGATAAACTTTTACTTTTTTCTTGTTGATATTGATAAACAGGTGTGATTTTTCTATCGTGTTTACATCATTGCCCCGGTGGGATGCATTGTGTTTTTTTTCACCTTTTAGTTTATTTACGGCGGCAATAAAGCGATTGAAATTTACAGGCTTTAATAAATAGTCAACCACATTCAGTTCGTAGCCGTCAAGTGCATAATCACGATATGCTGTAGTGATGATTACCTGTGGCGGGTTTTTGAGTGTTTTGAGAAAGTCCAGCCCATTCAGTTTGGGCAAGTGAATATCAAGAAAGATAACATCAGGTTTCAGGCGCTGAACAGTTTCAAGTGCGTACAAAGCGTCTGCACAAATTCCTTTGATTTCCAGAAAAGGAATTTGCTTAATATAGTCTTCCAGTATTTCTGCGGCAAGAGGTTCATCTTCTACTATTATACAACTAAATTTTTCCATAACTATCAAGGTTAATATACAACGTTACGCGGAATACAGAGCTGGAATCTGTTATATCAAGCTTATAATCTTTGTACAAGAGCTCCAGTTGTCTCTGTAGGTTTTTTAAACCGATTTGGCCATCAGTAAAGTTTTTTTGTTTTTTCTCAAAAGGATTTTCGATATTAAAATGGAAATGATTCTGTTGCTGTCTTATCATTATTGATATATAGGATTCAAACCTGCTTTCATCCACTCCATGTTTGAAGGCATTTTCTATAAGAGGTAGTAAAAGGAGCGGAACGATTTTTTTTTCCGGGGCATCGGTTTCTTTAGTATAAATTATTTTAAGCCGGTTATTATACCGGATGCGTTGCAGTGTAATATAATCATCCAGGAAGTTTATTTCTATTGACAGAGGAATGGTGTTTTTCCCCGATTCGTATAGCATAAAGTTGAGCAGTTCTGAAAGTTTCATCACAGCATCGGGGGCCATGTCGGATTTTTTTCGGGCAAGTGCATAAATGTTATTCAGTGTATTAAAAAGAAAATGAGGGTGAAGCTGATTGCGTAATAGTTTTAATTCTGTACTTAGTTTTTCCTCAATCAGGTTTTTCTCACGCTCCTTGGCTGCTATTTGGTTTCTTGCCAGTTTGGCTGATAACGCAAGGCCTGAAGAAAAGCCGGTATATATCAATGGCCGGAAGAGCAGCCCCAGGTCATAAGGGTTCTTGTCTGCAAGCTGGCCCTGGTAAATTAATTTTTGAGTAATCCAATATGAGAGATAACGTATCAATAGAACATTTAATGCCAGCAGGAGGAGTATTTCGATCACTACAAGGATCTTATTGCTGGCTTTATTCATCAGTTTTTCATAACCGATATATACAAAGTAGTAGGCAAATAATATTTCGGGAAGCGAAGCAATCGTTATAGAAAGAAAAAGGCTTTTAGCCAACTCCCATGTTGATATATCTGGCAGCACTTTTATTACCCACAGGTACTCCATCAGCATATACATTGACATGTAGCATAGCCAGAATAATACGTGGCGGTAAACCCTTTTCATCCTATAAAAATCGCACAAAAAATCTGCGCTTGCAAAACTGCAACGAATGACATTTAACTAAGTACGAAATGCAATTACAGGTATATGAACCGCAAAAAAATACCCTTTTTGGTCATTGGGTTATATAATCGGGTGATAGCATCATGTTTAACATTTATCCTGCTTGTCGGCATAGTT
>JAEUVI010000303.1 GCA_016787105.1 Chitinophagaceae bacterium
CTACAACAAATCCATCTCTGCCGGCAAGCGTAGCTGCTGCCATACCATCTCCGTAGATATTAGCATCTGTGAATGAAGATATTTTGCCACCCATCCGGGCTGAAATTAGGAAGCTTAAGGAAAAATCCTTATAGGTAAACCTGTTACCCCAACCACCAATCCAATCAGGGCGGCTATTGCCGAGGTATACACTTTGTGCACCGGTAATCATTGGTACTCCATCATCTCTAACCATTATCTGGCCGGTTGTAGTATTCCTTATAAAACCACGACTGAACATTTCACCAAATGGTTTCCCTTCTATTATTTTAGTACGATTCATAAAACCGTCGTTATTTAGTTCCAACTCGGGAGAACCTGGTGCAATTGAGATTACTTTGTTTTTATTTTTCGCATAGTTCACATAAGATGTCCATGTGAAATCTTGATTTTTTATTGGTACGAAATTCACTGTAATTTCTACCCCAGTGTTTTGAACATTTCCGGCATTAATAAATTTGCTTGAATATCCGGAAGCAGGAGGTGTTCTTACGCTTATTAACTGATTCTTTGAATTAGTTTTATAATAAGTAAACTCTACTCCAATTCTGTTGTTCAAAAGGCCGAGATCAAGTCCATATTCTTGGGATGTTGTGATTTCTGGCTTAAGCGTATCTACGGGGTTTACCTGACTTTTCGAAATACCGCCACCAGGACTTATGGAATAGTATTCTTTTGTTTGATAAACTGCTGCATCCAGCCCTGTTTGAGCAATAGAGCCTCTTAATTTCAACAAGCTAAATACTTCAGGAAGTCGCACCATATCAGAAATGATAGCTGTCAAACCTGCAGACCCAAAGAAATAAGATTGGTTGTTTTTAGGCAGAGTTGAAGCCCAATCGTTTCTGCCTGTGAGGCTTAATATCAAATATTTTCTGAAACCGAAATCTGCACTTGCGTATAATGAATTCTTTTTGTATTTAGAAAAACCTTCGTTAGAGGAAAGCTTACCAGCTTGAGCATTGTTAAGTGTAAAAATATTCTGGTTAACTAAAGCGCTGGCTGTTGAATTTAATGAAGTGGCTTCCCAGCTTTTCAGGTTGCCACCAGCATTTGCGTTTATGCTAAAGTCGCCAAAGTTGCTGTTATAGCTTAAAAGAAAGTCGTTATTAGTTTCTGTATATGTATTTGTATTTACGTTAAAATAACCATCTTCTGCGATAACATAAGTATCATCGAATCTTCTTTCCTGACTATTATTAGTATACCTGTTAAGTCCGCTTCTTATCATAAGGCTTAAGCTCGGCATAAAGCGATATGTCAATGAACCCATTCCTTTTACATTACTTGCTTTAAAGAAATTGGTGCAGTTGTACATTACCCAATAAGGATTCTCACCACCGTTTGATCCTGGGCGCCAGTAATTTTGTTTTAACTCTTTATCTGCATTGTAAAATTGGTAATGATCTCGTATATAATCTATTCCGATATTTGAAGGAAGGCGTAAAATCTGCCTGTTTACGTTACTGAAATCTTCTCCTGATTTTACATAATTGTCAGCATTCTGATCGAAATATGTAATTTTTGTATCAAAAGACAATTTATCACTGATGTTGCCACTTACCCTGAAGTTAAAGTTGTGACGTAGGAATTTATTATTGTCAACTATACCCTTTCCGTAAATGTTGTTGTAAGAAAAGTAAGCTTGTACTTTTTCTCCACCACCACTCACAGAAACACCATTTGTGAATGTTGAACCTATGCTGTAAAAATCTTTATAGTTATTGGGGTGTGCCTTTAAAACGGTAGTTGTATCATCAGCAGGGTTTATACTCCAGTTTCTAACAGTTTGACCAGTCATTTTTGCTCCCCAAGTCACTTCGGCATTTGATAAATAAATACCACTACTTCCCTGTGAGTATTCATTTTGAAAGTCACGGAGATTTACAGCTTTGTCTGCCTGGTAGCTACTATTAACACTTACAGAAAGTGTTTTACCAGCAGAACCTTTTTTTGTTGTTATGATAATAGCGCCGTTAGCAGCATTACTTCCATATAAAGCGGAAGCTGAAGAACCTTTAAGTACGTTCATTGAAGCAATATCATCTGCATTCAGAGTTCCGAGATCTCCCGGAATACCATCTATAACAATAAACGCTTCACTACTTTGAGAAAATGAACGGTCACCCCTGAGCACTACTCTCACGTTAGACCCAACTCCTTGAGAAGAACGTACTACGTCCAATCCCGCAACTTTTCCAGAAAGTGAATTTCCGATATTTGTTTCACGAGCCTTGGTTAAATCTTTCGTGTCTACAGTTTGTGTAGCATAGTTCAGGCTTCTCTTACTTTTTGTAACACCTAATGCTGTTACAACTACTTCACCTAATTGCCTGTTATCATCAGACAGGCTGATAGTAATGGCGCCTGAGCCTGAAGCAGCAGTAATTTCCTGGGTAACAAAACCAATAGATGAAATAACAAGTACAACATCTGAAGAAGGTACTTTTAATGAAAAGTTTCCACTCTCAGTAGTTACTGTTGCATTCGTCGTTCCTTTTTGTGTTACAGTGGCTCCGATTACAGGAGCATTTGCTGAATTACGGACAGTTCCTGTTACTGTCCGCTCCTGTGCCAGCAATACATTGCAGCATAGCATCAGGACGATTGGTAGCAGTTTCTTGATTTTTGACATAAGCAGTATTTATTAAAAAATTAGAACAAGAGTTCCGATATACTAAACAATGAAAAAAAGAGTAGGGATAGCAGGTGTCTTATGAAAAAGATATACCCATTTAAAAAAGTCTTACAATGCTAATTTGCTATTTTTTACTTACATAAAAAACAGGCTTTCCCTTTACACTGTTACTATAAGTCAACACAACCGATTGATATTTGAACGCAACCGTTTGCGCTATTTTTCTTCTAATCAAATCCTAATACATATATGTTTTCCAGTAAGTTCTACTCGTATTGACAAGAGAAATAATAAAATCGATGCTTACCTTTTTTACATATATCAAATCAATATTTTCAATCCTATATACAGAAAAACCAATCTATACTATTCCGCTTTTGCTTTTTTGAGAGATAAAGTATTGGTTCCGAAATTTTCCATAATCAATGCTTCTGCACCAATGATCTCCGCCTTTCTTCCCATAGCTGACACTTTTACTTCCGTATGTTCTGCCAGCCGTGGAATACAATACTTATTCAATGCCTGTTGTATCGGTGCCAATAAAATCTTTCCAACTGTAGCGCCACGTCCGCTTAGTACCACCAACTCCGGGTTTACAATATGAATCAGTATCGCTATTGCTTTTCCGATTTTATATCCCATGTCTGATAAGAGCTCAATGGCATACTGGTCACCTTTGTTTGCCGCAATCATTATCGCTTCACTCATCTTTTCCGGGCTATCGTCATATTTCAGTCCCGACTGATGACCTTCTTTTATTTCTTTCATCACTTTCGCGGTTACTACTCTCAATGTCGCTTCTGTTTCCAGGCAACCTCTCTTACCACAATCACAAAGTGTATCACTTTCCGAAATAGGTATATGACTTAGTTCGCCTGCATATCCTGTAAATCCACGGAACAATTTACCGTCTATTATCATTCCCAGTCCGATACCCCAACCGATATTCACCACCATCACATCACTTCTATTCTGTGCTAATCCAAACTTTAGCTCGGCAAGCGCCGTTATACTCGAATCGTTATCCAGGCTAACGGGCAGACCTAACTCTTTTTCAAGGTAGGAGAGAAGACTTTCTTCTTCCGGTGGCTGCAGGTACGAATAATTCATCCCCAGCCTTGTATTTATAAATCCCGGAGTACCTATTCCTATCCCGGCTATTTTATCCCTGTCAATTTCGCTTTTTACAATAGCAGTATTAATAAGAAATACCAATTCCGCTAACGCTTCATCATTATTCAAAAGCCTTAACTCATGTGTTTCTGCCGGTATAACGTGATGGTTCAGCGTATCAGTAATGCTTATTTTAGTGTATAGCTGATCCATCGCTACTGCTACCATATACATGGTGCCGCCTTTCAATGAATATATCTGTGGCCTCCTTCCCCCGCTGGATGGAGCTAATCCTTTGTCTTCCAGATAGCCCAACCCGACTAACTCATTCAAAGCCTTGGTGACATGAGGTACACTTTTTCCCAACAGGTTACTGAGATCTACGGCGGATAAGGTTTTTTTGAAATATAAATTGCTGATAATCTGCCTCTTTAAATGCCCTTCAATCATCTTGGTTTCGTTGAAGTTTCACAAAAATGAAACAGGTGGTTTATAAAGTTAAACGAACTTACTAAATGTTAGGGCTATGAGAAAAAATTTTTAGTAACAAATTCTGAGTTTATAATGTGGAAAGCTTTACCCTATATATTTATTAAATACCGAAAATCGGTTTTCGGCTTTTCCATTTGCCTCTTGTAAAGTCGGGGATGGGGATGGGCTTGGAATTTTGCGACAGCGATTTCTCAGACAGAGGAGTAAGTACTGACCACATTGCTGCATCATAAATATCCATTTTAAATGGTTGTTTATTCCTTACACAATCCACAAATTCCCTTATGATGAAATAGTCCATACCGCCATGCCCGGAGTTCTGGGCGTTTTTTGCACTTTCGGCCCAATAAGGGTGATCATACTTTTCGATATAACTGTCTATTGGATCATACTCATGTGGTGTCTTTGCTGTTTTCTGAAAATAGATTCCTTTGGCATCTTCCGTCCACAAACCTTCGGTGCCCTGTATGCGAAATCCAAGGGAATACGGCCTTGGTGAAGAAGTATCAAAGGTCATTTTTATAACCTGCCCACCTATACACTTAATAAGTGAAGTAACTACATCACCGCATTTAAATTTTACCGAAGCATTGGGATGATTGATGGGGCCATTGTCTTTTATGTATTTATTCAATCCTAAAGCAGGTGTAGCCATTGATACAATCTGGCTGAATTGATTTCCTCTTGTGATATTCATGATAGTTGATACCGGGCCGATACCATGAGTGGTATACAGATCGCCATTTCGTGTTACATAGTTTTGTGTTCTCCACCTGGCTTCATTGATTGCTTTTTCATTAAACTCCACACCATGGCCAAACATATGTTCCCCATCATTAAATAAATATTCCCGTAAATCATGCTGGTATCCGCACTCTGCATAATTGATATCTCCAAACAAACCCTGACGCGCCATGTTTAATACAGCCATCACGTCCCTGCGATAACAAACATTTTCGAGCATGATATACGGCGATCCTGTTTTTTCATAAGTATTTACCAAATCCCAAATTTCACCAACTGTTTCTCCTGCTACAACTTCGCTGCCAGTATATTTTCCCGCTTTCATACTTGCAAGCGCCATGGGATAATGCCACTTCCATGGTGTTGCAATCACTACGCCGTCTGCATCGTCACGCAATACTATCTTTTCAAAATCCTTTTCTCCTTTATAATAAGTGGGTTCTTTCGCATTATAGTCCTTTATTGTTTTTTTTACATTATTGATTGCTTTTTCATCAATATCACATACAGCAACCACTTCTGTATTTCCCTGCGATACGGCTTCCTGTAACAAATAAGAGCCACGCATACCCGTACCAATAAAGGCAAGCCTCGCTTTTTTATTTTCTTTATTGTGCTTCGCAAATGATGTGTTCGGTAGCAAACCAATACCTGCACTTAATACTGCTGTACTATTAATAAATGTTCTTCTTTTCATTGTAAACGTTTTAATTCAGGTTTATTTTTGAAACACATGGGTTCATAGGTTTAACATAGAAGTATAACAAAGACATGATAAGATGATGATAAAAGAATAAGTTTTATATTATGTATATGAAACCTATTGTATCCATCTGGCTATCTGTTGAAAACCTACTGCCAATTCTTCCGCAAAAAACGCAACCAGTTACCGGAAAAAATCTTTTCAATATCTGCAGCGCCATAGCCTCTTTTCTGCAATAAACCATTCAGGTTTTGCAAGTCAGCAATTGTATCTATATCATAAGGTGATTGTTCCGTGCCGAACATACCGTCAAGGTCACTTCCGATGGCGATATGATTACTGTTTCCGGCTATCTGGCAAATATGATCGTAATGATCAACCAGTTTTTCGAGGTTAATACCTTCTTCTTTCGGATTGTGTTTTCCACGAACCCATCCATTCATCAGCATCCACGTATCTAATACGCCACCAATAACAGCATCGCGGGCAATTAAGATTTTTATTTGCTTATCGGTTAGTTGCCTTTGATAGTTTACCAATGCACGACAGTTGTGATGACTGGCCCATACTGGTCCTTTATACAAATCCATCGCCTGCGCAAATGCTTCATCTGTTAAATGGGTAACATCGAGGATCATATTCAACTGATCCATCTCTTTTAATAGTTCAACGCCCAGCTTTGTTAAGGGCCCACTCAAACTCGTGCCTGGTGAATAACGACCGGGGCCATAATGAGCGGGACCAAGTGCACGCAATCCGTATGCATAAGCTTTTTCAAGATAAGAAAGGTTGACTAATGAATCCGCTCCTTCCAGGCTTAATATAAATCCGACAGGTTTGGTATTGTCGTCAATGGATTCGTTATTCCATAAGTCAATATGCGCATCGAGTTCTTTACGGTTTTTTATTTGTTTCATTTCACCGGTATCTTCCATGGCTTTGTACCAGGCATATTGCCCCTGCGTTTGCGCCCATGCCTGCTCGGGAGAATGCCAGCCGGGCATATTGGTTTCTTTTGCTACATATCTTGCAATCTGTGTAGCCACTACTAATCCTATTTTGCCTTTTCTTAATTCGGGTAAAGAAACAGTTCCCCTGGAGCGATCGGGTTTATCGGTCATGCCTTTTTCCCGTTCACGGATGGCATGTACCGGTTGTTTTAAATCGCGGTTCCACTCCAGCGCATTCATTGAAAGATCGAGATGTGCATCTATTATCAGCATAATCAGGATTTGTTATTTGCTTCTTTTTTCAGTTTTTTCTTTACTACATCAGCGGGGTATTTCAATGCCAGTTTTCTGATTTCAAAACTGAATTCCATAAACGTTTCTTCCCAGAGTTTTGCTTCCTCTTCCGTGTATTCATAAAAGCCATGCGCATTGGCTACTCCTTTGCCGCCACTTTTTACAATGTCATCAATGAGCTTTGGCATTGTTGTCTGGTTATTCAATGTTGGAAATAAATCTTTCATTACTGTATGGTAAGCAGGTACGCCGGTTAAGTCCATCCAGCGGAAAACGCCTACTAACGTCATCCAATAGCCGGCATTATTGCGGCAGGCCCTGTCTACATCTTCTACTGTGGCATAGCCATTTTCTACAAGATAAAAAGCTTCGCGGTACATCGCGTACATCAACCGGTTGGTAATAAAGCCGCGGATATCTTTTCTTACAAGTGTCGGCTCCTTTCCCCATTTGTGCGATAATTCATACAATGCTTCAGCCAGCGTTACATCGCTTTTATCGCCGCATATAACTTCCAGG
>JAEUVI010000205.1 GCA_016787105.1 Chitinophagaceae bacterium
GGAGAACCCCAGGTAACATTTAAAGAAGAAGCGGAAAAATATGGAATTGCTGACACAAGGCTAACGATGAATGCTTCTTTTTTTGATTATGACAAGGATGGTGACCTTGATTTGTTTTTAATAACCAACCCGGCGGATGAAAGAGTGAGTTATGTAAATACTATTACTGAGATTCAGCAGAACGGTGAATCGGCCGGAACAGATATTTTATATCGCAATAATGGCAATGAAACCTTTACTGATGTATCTGCACAGGCTGGTATTTTAAAAGATGGGTATAGCTTGGGCGCAGCCATCAGCGATGTAAATATGGATGGGTGGCCTGATATATATGTGTCAAATGATTTTTTAACCAATGATATTCTTTACATCAACAACCACAACGGAACATTCAGTGATAAAACACAGGAATGTTTAAAACATACCAGTTTTGCATCAATGGGCAATGATGTGGTTGATTTCAATAACGACGGGCTTCCTGATATTTATACACTTGATATGTTGCCAGAAGATAATTACAGGAAAAAAATGATTATCCCTGCGGCAGGTTATGATAAGTTTCAATTGATTTTACAAAAAGGATACTTACCGCAATATACCCGCAATGCTTTGCAATTGAATAATGGTGATGGCACCTTCAGCGATATTTCTTTCTTATCGGGTGTCAGCAGCACGGATTGGAGCTGGGCATCGCTTTTTGCCGACTATGATAATGATGGCGATAAAGACTTAATGGTGACGAATGGTTTTTACCGTGATTTAGGTGACCTGGATTATGTTCACTACCAGGCCAAACTGAATAACCCAATGGGTAGCCAGGAGGCTAAGAGAAAAGATAAACTGAAAGCTGTAAAAGAACTGGCGAATATTCCATTGAAAGATTACTTCTTTGAAAACAATAATGACCTCACATTCACCAAGCGTTCTGAAGACTGGGGATTTAATCAACCTGGCTTTTCTAACGGCGCCTGTTATGCAGACCTGGATAATGATGGCGACCTTGATTTGGTAATCAACCAGTTTAACAATAAATCGAAAATTTTCAGAAACAATAGCAACGCTTTGTTGAAAAATAATTATTTAACTATAAAACTAAGAGGGCAAAAGCCAAACCAGCAGGCTTTGGGCGCCAAAGCAATTGTGTTTACAGAGCAACAACAACAAATGCAGGAATTGAATCCATATCGCGGCTTTGAATCGTCTATGCAGCCTGTACTTCATTTCGGGCTTGGAAAAAATAGTTTTGCTGATAGTATAAAAATTATCTGGCCTGATGGGACTATACTTACAAAATACAAAGTGAATGCGAATACGATAATTGAAATAGCATATGATAGCACATCGGAGAAAGTTGAACCTGGCTTACAGAAAGATATTTTTTTGAAAGAAAAAAATGGCAGTGCATTGTTCTCAGATATCAGCGGCTCAATGGGATTGAATAAACAGCATATCGAAAATGAATTTGTTGATTTTAAAATTCAACCACTGCTACCACACATGCATTCCAAAAACGGTCCTGGCCTTGCAGTGGGTGATATAAACGGAGATGGCATCGAGGATTTTTATATGGGTGCCGCTTCGGGCAATGATGGAAGTTTTTTTGTTCAGAATAAACAAGGACAGTTTACAGAAAAAAAACTAATAAAGGATACGCTTTATGAAGATATGGGCGTATTATTATTTGATGCGGATGCTGATAAAGATCCCGATTTATATGTAGTTAGCGGAGGCTCGGATAACAATGAGGGAACCCCGATGCAACAGGACAGGTTGTATATTAATGATGGTACCGGA
>JAEUVI010000320.1 GCA_016787105.1 Chitinophagaceae bacterium
AATATTACC
The DNA here is from genome assembly GCA_016787105.1 of Chitinophagaceae bacterium. GTDB lineage: Bacteria > Bacteroidota > Bacteroidia > Chitinophagales > Chitinophagaceae > JAFDYH01. Next base: position 10 of record JAEUVI010000320.1, read on the forward strand.
ATCCCGATCAATTGTAATACCCGGCGATTTTTCCAACACTTCCATCACTGTGGTACCCGCATTTGTAATTCCCGCTTCCACATTTACAATTGTTTTATCCGGTAAATGCTGAACAAATGGTTTACGTGCTGTAACGATCACATTGTTTAAAATCCCGGTAGCCTGCTCAAGTACTACTGTCACAGAAAATGTTTCGCTGTTGATGAGATCTATGGTGGGCGTTGTTTGATTGATATAGTCAATACTGCTGACGCGGCAGGTATAACTGCCGCTATTGAGATCACGAAAAACAGCTATTCCGCTACTATCACTAAATGCAGATTTTACAATAGAAGAATCACCTGTTTTCAGCAATACAACTGTCGCATTTGGAAGAGCTGCCTGCTCTTTCGATAATACAGTTATACGTATTTCACGGGTATCAATTTTCTGTGCAATTATACTGGCCGGGATAATAAAGGAGATAAAAACAATAATGTAATTGCGCATGAATAGTATTAAGACCGGAAGATACTCACACACGTTCAACGAATTCTTCTCTTTTTTGCCAGCGGTAACATTTTAAGATGAATTGAAAAATACGGTGTCATAGCTTTCCCAGGCCTGTTTCCGATTTTTACATGCGTTCCCTATTTTACCGGGTGCTTTTTAAACTTTAATGAATGGAAAAAACAAACTTCCGGTGAGACAATGCCTGATTATCACAATTTATCTTTTTAGCAATCCCGCTTGCAAACGAAAACGAATTGAATATCTATGGCTACCAGTTGCGAATGATGGCGAACAGGATAAAGCAATTGACATTCTTACATTGAATACAAAACGATTTCCGAAAAGTGCGAACACATGGGATAGCCCCGGGGAAGCCTATGCGCTGAAAGGCGACAAAAAATGCAATCATTAACTTCAAAAAATCATTGGCATTAAAACCACCTGCCAATACAAAAGCTAATTATGAAAAATACCTGAAACAGTTAGGCACTTTATGATATATAGAAAAGCCGTGGCAGACTGGCCTTTTATATGGCATAGTTTTGTTACATTTCCTGTAAACTTATTATATGCAAAACTGGCTCAGAACGCTAATAGCAGGGTATGCCGCATGGAAATGGGGCGGAGGCTGCCTTGGCACAATTGGTTTATTTCTTTTAATTTATTTCTTGCTTGGTAAATGCTGATTAGTGTTTAATTACCGACCCCGCACTTTAGGGATACGTTCTATATTATTACTATATAGGTTTATATTTTTAAACCCAGCATTTATCTCAATCGTAAATTGAAGAAAACATCGTAGATTTACGATTATCAATCATTTATGATTGATTTTAAACACATTTTTTTCACAATCTGAAGTGCAAAAAAATTGCTCTTTATCTGTTCGTTAATTTTATCGCATCCGTAAAAAGTTATCGTATGCGTGTAAAATTCATCTGTTCATTTGCGCTTGTTTTTCTACTTATAACTGGATATACCACATCTGCACAGACAGCAAGTATCAAAAAAAAGTATACCAATTCATTGCTGTATGCAGGTATTGAAGTTGGTTCAAAAGGTGTAAAACTCAGTGTGGTAGAAATAGGAAAAAATGCCAAAAGCCAGGGCGCTTTTAATATTGTAAAGGACACGAGTGTGAATACAGATTTTATATCTTTCACTCCTACCGCGTACTTTTCTACCTTAAGCGCTTTTGCAACACTCTATCAGGTTGCGTTAAACGAATACCAGATTCCAGCAAAAAGCATTTACACTGTAGTAAGCAGCGGCGTAAAAATGCAGGCGGAAAAAGAAAAACGTACAAAATCTGTCGACAGCCTCATTGCTTCATTTAAATACCGTATAAACGAACCGGAAAGAAAAGTAGAAATAATAGACGTTGCAGAAGAAGCAAGATTGTCACATCTTGGTATCGTTCCTGATGAAGGACGATACAATACTTTCCTGATTGATATTGGAAGTGGAAATACAAAAGGCGGTTATTTCCCCTCCGGAAATACAAATAATTTTAAACTGTTTCAGTTAAACTGGGGAACAAAAAGCGTTGCCAATGCGGCAGAAAAAAAGTGTGATGAATCTGACAAAACATTAGCCAACTATAACAGGCAGCTTTTCCGTGTGTTGGCCAGTGCAGAACAGTCAGACATTAACTATGCAATAAATACAAGTGGTGCCTATGCTTTAAGTGATAATATTGCATTTAGTGGTGGTATATCGTGGGCAGTCGCTACACTTATATTTCCAGAATATACGGATCGTTCTGTAATAGTGGTCACATTCGATGAAATACAGCGTTTTACCGAAAGGGTATATAAAGACTATGCTTCATTATCAGATATCGCTTTAACAAAAGACTCCAGGCTCACACCGGCACAAAAAGCAGCTATTACAAAATCAGTAAGAACCGTTCATAAGGTTTTTGACCAGCGTTCATTGATGGCGGGTTCTGCCCTTTTATTAAAATTGATGCGGCAGTTTGCTTCATTGTATGAAACCAAACAATTTTATCTTGTTAAAAACGGGCAGGTA
>JAEUVI010000380.1 GCA_016787105.1 Chitinophagaceae bacterium
TAGCTACACCAGCCCTAACAAGATCGTCCCAGCGCTGCGCTTCAAAAGCGAGTTCCAGGCGTCGTTCGTTGAGAATAGCTTTTTTCATTTCTTCTTTTGTCAGGCTGGTAGAAACAGGACTCAGGCTCACCCTGTCCCTGATTGTATTTACCAGTGTGCCTGCAGCGGACGAATTGCCCAATTCGTTTTCTGCTTCTGCTTTAAGCAAAATGATATCGGCAAGGCGAATCATATAGTAATGGTCGCCACTTGCCCATCCGCCCGGGTGTTTTTGTTTATAATTAAAAGGAATTCCCACTGCAGGATCCTGGCAGGGGTTCCAGTTTTCGTCGGGCCAGCTGATAGGGTCACCGTTCGCATCTGTTGTCATAAAGGCGATGTTGGCATTTTTACGAATATCATCACCTTCTGCGTCAAAGGCCGCCACTAAATCTTTTGACGGTACGCAATACTTCTGCCATCCATCCTCCGGTGCGAGATAGAGCTCTATTCCCCATGATGACGCAGACCAGTTACCTTCTTCATAGGGAATTTCAAATACCGATTCGGAATTCAGGTAATGATTGCCATCAAACAAATCTTCATAGTTTGGCAATAGCGAGTAGGATGCAGGACTATTGATAACTGCGTCGCAATAGCTCAGCACTTTGTTATAATCTCTATCACTCCGCTGCGCCCACACTTTTGCAAGTAGTGCATTCACGGCACCACGTGTTGCACGCACTTTGTTTACAGAAGGCGTATTTTCCAATGTGGATCCGGGTGCTCCGCTATATAGATCCGGCAAGTTCGCTAAAGCTGTTTCAAGGTCAGCGACAATTTGATTATACACTTCCGTTTCAGTTGCCCTTTGTTTTCTTGTTTTAGATGGTTCTGCTGTATTAGATTCCAGTTCCAACGGTACGCCACCATATAGTTTTACCAAATGAAAATAGTGGAAGGCCCTGAGAAAAGATACTTCGCCTATTATTTGTTTACGTCTTTCATCTGTGAGTGCGGCATCTGTTACGCTGTTTATTTTATCAAGTAAAATATTGCAACGTGCAATGGCATAATACAATGCTCCCCAGTTTACATAATTGTGATGATTGCTGGGTGGCAGGATGAACCTGTCATAATCAAAAAATGTTTCTTCGTTATTACCTCCCGGATATGCATTGTCAGAACGAACGTCGCTTACCATTACGTATTCCCATTGGTAATAGTCTGTCGAATAAAAAGAATTGTAACAGCCAAGCAATGCATTTTCCATATCTGAAGCTGTATTGTAAGCATTTCCTGTAGTAAGAGACGTAACCGGTTTATCGTCAAGAAATTTCTTACATGATCCCAGCGATAATGCGGCAAGGATGATAATGAGTTGTATAAAGAATGAATTTTTTTTCATAATCACTGCTGTTTTGAATTAAAAAGTGATGTTGACTCCCAGGATGAAATCTCTTGATTGCGGATATGTGCCAAAGTCCACGCCCGGCGCTGTGTTCTGATTTGTTTTTGATTGTGCGCGGGCACTGAAAGCGCTTACTTCCGGATCGAAGCCTGAGTATTTGGTAAATGTGAGCAGGTTTTCTCCTGTTGCATATACCATGAACCTGCTCATTTTCATTTTAGATATAACTGTCTTTGGCAGGTTATAGCCAATTGTCAATGATTTTAATCTCAGGTATGAGCCGCTTTCGAGATAGCGTGTGGATGGATTTGAATTGCTCCAGTCACTTGGAGTTACTTTGGGAATAGTTGTTACATCTCCGGGATTTTTCCAGCGATCAACTACTGTGGCGGATTGATTCATCACAAGCGACATGGACTCAGTCAATATCCTGGTCGCATTCAGTATCTGGTTGCCATATACTCCCTGGAAGAAGATATCCAACGTAAAGTTGCCGTAACTGATCGAGTTGGATAAACCATACATGAACTTAGGGTTTGCATTACCAATTATACCGATGCTATCACTGCTGTTATTTTTTGTTTGAAGAAACTTAATGTTGCCGGTAGCAGGATCTACGCCCTGGGAAATTTTTCCATAAAATGAACCTAGTGGCTTTCCTTCTTGTACAAGAGCGGTATAGAAATCATCTCCGGCAGGATTAATGCCGCCTACCGCCAGTGTGGTGCCAACGATATTCAACACCTTGTTCCGGTTAAATGAAATGTTGAAGTCAGTATTCCATTTAACGGTAGAACTTACAATATTTTTTGTGCTGAGGGTAAACTCAAATCCTTTGTTTTCGATACTGCCGGCATTTTGCCATGCAATAGAGAAGCCTGTACTTGTAGGTATTGGCACTGCAAGCAGCATGTCTGTTGTTTTCTTATTGTAGTAATCGGCTGTCAGCGATATGCGGTTGCGCAACAGTGAGAGATCAATACCTATGTCGAACTGCGAGGTCTTTTCCCATTTCAAGTCACTGTTTTCAAGTGATTGAGGTACAAAAGCAGTTTGCGCACCTCCACCAACCAGGTATTTATAGGAAATAGTATCGACCAGGCCATACCGGGAGTAAGCGGGTATGTTATCATTACCAACAATACCCCAGCCAGCCCTGATTTTCAAATCACTGATAAATGGATTATTGCTTTTGGAAAAAAAATCCTCCTGGGAAAGCCTCCAACCGGCAGAAAATGAAGGGAAATAGCCCCACCGGTTTTTTTCCGCAAATTTTCCTGAACCGTCTGCGCGGAAATTGGATGTCAGGAAGTATTTATCATGATAATTGTAATTAAGCCTTCCTATAAACGAAGCATTTGATTCTCTCAAATAACTCGGAGATGGTATTGCTTTGATAGCACCTGCATCCACAGAATTGTCACCTGCAGGAGCTGTGCGGAAATCAGTAGCGCTACGATATAAATCATCATGTGTTCCTCTCGATACAATGAAGCCGCCCAAAGCTGCAATACTGTGGTTTTGTATTTTTCGTGTATAGTTTACCGTATTTTCAGATATCCAGTATTTGTAATCATATTTGTTTTTTACCGCGATTCCATGTTGCGATTTGCCATAACGCGTTTGCAACGTATCAAGGAATGATGTAAAAAGCCCTTCTGATTTTTCAAAGCCAAACAAAGACTTCAGCTTAAGGCCTTTTGCAACTTCTGCTTCGGCATATACATTGCCGTGATAGCGGTTGTTTGAAAAAATGTGATCGGGCTGGTAAACAGTGGAAACAGGGTTTTCAAGGTCATTGATAAAAGGGCTGCGGGCGTACATCTCCGGATCACTGGGATCCCTGATGCCAATAATGGGAACTGTTGTATATAATCTGGCGATAACCCCATTTCGCTGGTTTTCTTCCACATTGCGATCTTTCCAGTTGTCATAAGCAAGGCTGGTTCCTATCTTCAAAATTTTTGTAAGCTGGTGATCAATATTCGCTTTCAGGGTTCCTCTTTTTACGTTATTGTTTAAAACAATTCCGTTTTGGTTAAGCAGGGAACCAGATACATAATAGCCTGTCTTTTTTGTACCGCCTGCTGCGTACAGTTGATAATTCTGTGACACTGCATTTCTGAAAACTTCGTCTTGCCAGTTTGTATTTGCATTGTATTTGTTCCAGTCTGTTGTTGCACCCATGTCAGTTGCGAGATCTTTAAACTCGCTGCTGTTGAGTACATTCATTTTCTTCCATGGCTGGGAAATGGTTAGTGATGTATTGAAACCGATCTTTACCTTTTGGTTTTTGCCGCGTTTTGTTGTTATCAAGACTACACCGTTAGCACCCTTATTACCATAAATAGCGGCAGAAGAGGCATCCTTTAAAACTGTAATGCTCTCAATGTCCGCGGGGTTTATATCATTTGTATTTTCCGTAGGCACACCGTCTACGATATACAGCGGATCACTACCAGATGTGATGGAAGAAGTACCTCTTACACGAATACTAAACCCTGCCTGTGGCTGACCTGAAGAACGGATTATCTGTACGCCGGCAGCTTTTCCTTCTATTGCGTAACCAAATTGTGAGTTAGGTCTGTTCTCAAGATCTTTTGAAGACATTGTCGCAACTGCGCCTGTTAAATCCTTTTTCTTTTGTGTGCCATAGCCAATAACGACTACTTCATCAAGCCCGTTATCAGCTTTTTGCAGCTTGATGTTTATAGTTTGTTGATCGCCTGGCGTGATTTGTATTGATTGATACCCTACATAGGAAACAATCAATACAGTGCTTTTGTCAACACTTCTTAAAGTGAACTCTCCGTTTGCATCGGTTGTGGTACCTGTGTTTGATCCTTTGATTTTAATTGATGCACCTGCTAATGGCTTGCCATCTGCGTCAGTAATCCTTCCCGAAATATCAATTACTGTAGCCGGAGCTACGGTTGTGATTGGTGCAATTACTTCGCGTGGCTTTACCACAATTGTTTTTTCAATTATTGAATAATTGAAAGGCTGATTGGAAAAGCAAATGTTCAACACTTGCTCCAGCGGAACATCCTTGACAGTTAATGTTACCCGTTCCGCCGAACTCAACTGTGATTCAGTAACAAGAAACGAGTATCCTGTTTGTTTTTTGATTTGTTTGAAAATTTTGGTAAGAGGAGCGTTCTTTTCCGAGATCGTTACTGTTTGAGAGTAGCTCCTGGCGCCGGCGCTAAGGCATACGGCAAACAAAAAAATGGCGGTAAACTTCATGATCCGCAGTGTTTTGGTGATCTGGCGCTGGTAATTGCCAGCCGCCAAATCGGGAACATACAAATTCATACTTTTGCAATGTTTGGGTTAACTAATAAGCAATCTGATCTGATGTGCTGCTAGATGGACTCAAATTCACCGCTTTGTCTCGACCACAAGGCGGTTTTTTTTAGTTCATCCTTTCACGTCGTTTTATTTTCTATTCATAACTTCTATTTTACCTGGTTCTATTTTAAACTTTACCGCACCTGTTGTTTCAAGCATTTTTAACAGGCTTGATACATTTACATTTCTTGGCAGTTCTCCAACAAACTTTTCTTCAATTGCGCCTTTTATTATCACTTCTACATCATACCACCTGGAAACCTGGCGCATAATAGTATGAATGTCGGCCCCATTAAAACTGAACATCTCATTTTTCCAGGCGACTACATCATCAGTGTTTACATTGTCTATTACATGTATTTCATTATCTACCTGTGCCTGCTGGCCGGGAGCCAATTTGTTTTGCCCTTTCGCTGATGACACTTGAATAGCGCCTTCGAGTAACGTTATTTTAATGTTTGCCTCGTCGCTGTAGGAGTTAATATTGAAATGTGTACCCAACACTTCCGTGGTAGAGTTTCCGGCTTTTACAAAAAATTTTTTACCAGCAACTTTTGCCACTTCAAAATAAGCCTCACCTGTAATCTCCACTTCCCGTTTATCTGAACTAAAAGCTACGGGATAACGAAGTGAGCTTTCACTGTTCAGCCATACCCGTGTGCCATCGCTGAGAATAAGATTGATAACTCTGCTTCCTCTTGGATTATTAAGCGTATTGTACTGAATAGTTCCTGTAGTTGCAGCCACATCATACTTTACGGATCCGTCATTCGTGCGTATAATGTTGAGATTTTCGTCCTTCACCAAAACACCTTCTGAAGCGGTATCGACAACAATCATTTTTCCGTCGGAAAGCGTGATAGTTGCTTTGGTTAACGAAGGGGCTTTTACGTCCTGTTGCATAGTTGTATCTGCGCCATGGCTTACGATTGCGGGTGTGGACGATGGACGTGTAGCCCAATAGCTTAAGCCTGCAATTAGTAGGATGGATGCGGCTGCTATCCATCCTTTCCAGTTTATGCCGAATGTCTTTGAGGAATTTTGATCCTGATTAGGCTGATGCTGTTGCATTAAAAGGTCCCAGCCTTTTTCGGCATTATAAGCATAATATTTTTCAAGTTGTATTGCTACCTGTGCAGGATTTGTAAGCGAATCAAATAATGCCTGGTTTTCGGCAGATTCATTTCGCCATATCTCAAGCTCAGATTTTTCATCACCCGTAAGCCTATCTTCCAGGTGTTTGATAATAAGTTCTGAAATGCGATTAATAAATGCTTGCATGAAAGAAAAAACTTTACGGTTTGGTATTAGTATATAATTACACTACGTGCAAGGCAGCATTTTGCCCATTACTTATTGCGATTTTTTTTAAAAATTTTTAGTAGTTCAGGAGATATGCTATTGCAACGCTTAATAAATCCCTTCGGAGAAGGGCAATTCGTAAAGTATGTACGGCTTTCGCCTTTTGGTTGAGGACTGTTTTAGGGCTAATCTGAAGAGCTGTTGCAGCCTGCTCTGTCGTATATTTTTTAAAAAACAAAAGTTGAAAAACTTCCCTGCACTGGGGTGGCAGGTGCTCAATTTCTTCAAAAATTACCTGCATTACTTCTGCAGATATTGCATGAATATCGTTCGTAATTGTGTTTGCCTGATTAAGGTATCGTATTTCAGCATGAGAAGTTTCATGCCTTTTCTCACGCCGCAGGTAATCAATGCAGGCATTGCGGCAGACAACGAAAAGAAATGTTTTGATCTGTAAGACAGACTCAATAGTAGCCTTTCGCTGAAGAAGTTTGAGAAAACTTTCTACTGCGATGTCTTCTGCTTCCGGTTGGTTGTGAATGAGGCTGTCTGCATAGAAACAGATTTGTCGGTAAAACCTATCATAAATCTCACGAACGGCTTTCAAATCGCCCGACACAAATCCGGATATTAATTCGCTGTCGTGTTGATAGTAGTTCATACATGCAATAATCTACAAGCCTCGTTGTTATTGTTTTTACAATACTATTGCCAATAAGGCCAAGTTCAAAGAAAATCCAGATACTGCAAAAACATTTTTAATGTTGATTCTCGTAACAAGTTAATTAGGCATATAGAGAGTTCGCCGAAAACTTTTCATGCAGAAGATAGCAATTGTATAAAAAATAGCCGCGCCCGGTGGCACGGCTATAGTCTTGTAAGCGAATTTTTATTTTGCTGTTTACGTCAGGCTACCTTTTCATTCCCGGCATCATTTTTCCAAACATGCCCATTTTGTTCATATTTTTCATCATATCCCGCATTTGTTCAAATTGCTTCATAAAAGCGTTTACCTCGCTGATATCTTTTCCGGCGCCTTTTGCTATGCGTTTGCGGCGGCTTTGGTTGATTTCATCCGGGTTGGCCCTTTCAAAAGGCGTCATGGAATTGATCATTGCTTCGATTCCTTTGAACGAATCATCGCTGATATCGATATCTTTTATCTGCTTGCCCATACCCGGAATCATACCGAGTAAATCTTTCATGTTGCCCATTTTTTTGATTTGCTCCAACTGCGCTTTAAAATCTGCAAAATCAAACTGGTTCTTGCGTATTTTCTTTTCTAATTTTTTCGCTTGCTCTTCATCGTACTGCTCCTGCGCTTTTTCAACAAGCGAAGTGATATCGCCCATACCAAGAATACGCTGTGCCATCCTTTCCGGATAGAATACATCCAGCGTATCCATCTTTTCACCACTGCTGATGAATTTGATGGGTTTATTTACCGTGTATTTAATAGATAATGCAGCACCACCTCTTGTATCACCATCCAGCTTTGTGAGTACAACGCCGGAAAAATTTAATCTATCATTAAACGCTTTTGCAGTATTCACTGCATCCTGGCCCGTCATACTATCTACTACGAATAATATTTCCTGTGGCGAAACAGCATTTTTGATATTCGCTACCTCAGTCATCATCGCTTCATCTATTGCGAGACGACCGGCTGTATCTATTATTACTACGTTTTTGTTCTTACTTCTTGCTTCTTTTACCGCGTTCTGTGCAATGGCAACAGCATCTTTATTTTCCAGTTCCACATGCACATCTATGCCGATTTGTTCGCCCAACACACGCAATTGCTCCATTGCTGCCGGTCGATAAATATCTGCGGCAACCAGCATAGGAGATAACCCTTTTTTTGTTTTCAGGAAATTGGCAAGTTTACCACTAAAGGTTGTTTTACCACTACCTTGCAAACCTGCAATAAGAATAATAGCCGGATTTCCTTTCGCATTGAATACGCTTTCCTGTCCGCCCATTAATTCGGTCAACTCGTCTTTTACAATCTTCGTCATCAACTGACCGGGGCTGATTGCGTTGATTACCTTTTCTCCAACCGCTTTATCTTTTATCTTATCAGTAAATTCTTTAGCGATTTTATAATTCACGTCCGCGTCTACCAATGCACGACGTATTTCTTTTACTGTAGCGGCTACGTTGAGCTCTGTAATACTTCCCTGGCCTTTTAGGTTTTTAAAGGCACTTTCGAGCTTGTCCTGTAACGAATTAAACATGAGATACCTTGATTTTCAATTACACAAATAAAAAAAAGCGAACATCAAAGTTCACTTTTTTTGCTATGCAAAGATAAAGTAGAAAAGTAGAGTTTATATCAGTGTAATCTTTTTAAATTATAAAATCCGTGATTATGCTCCAAGATAAGTTTTCAGATGTTTACTCCTGTTGGTTGTCCGCAACTTAGTGATAGCCTTATCTTTTATCTGGCGAACCCTTTCCCTTGTCAGGTTAAAACGTTCACCAATATCCTCCAGGCTCATTGGATGATCTACACCAATACCAAAGAAATAGCAGATTACTTCTTTCTGCCTTTCGGTAAGGGCTTTCATGGAGCGATTGATTTCCATTGTAAGAGACTCCTTGTGATCCAGTTCCGCATCTGTTCTGTCAGCATTTGTGTTTTCTAATACATCCAGTAATGTACTTTCTTCACCTTCAGAGAGAGGTGTATCCATACTTACGTGGCGAGTAGAAATGCTGAGTGTAGCTGAAACTTCGTCCAAATCCATTTGCAATACCTCTGCGAGCTCTTCTGCAGATGGTTCTCTTTCAAACTCCTGCTCTAACTGGGAATAAGCTTTTTGTACACGATTGGTCAATCCAACTTTATTTAGAGGAAGGCGCACAATACGGGCTTGCTCGGCCAATGATTGCAGGATGCTCTGGCGAATCCACCATACTGCATAAGAGATGAATTTAAAACCACGGGTTTCATCAAAACGCTGTGCTGCTTTGATTAGGCCAAGATTACCTTCATTGATAAGGTCTGGCAAGGACAGTCCCTGGTTCTGGTACTGCTTCGCTACTGATACCACAAAACGAAGATTGGCTTTTGTTAAACGATCGAGGGCCTTTTGATCGCCTTGCCTGATTTGACTGGCTAATTTTACTTCTTCTTCAGGGGAAATTAGCTCCACCTTTCCGATTTCCTGAAGGTACTTTTCAAGACTTTGAGATTCACGGTTCGTAATCGACTTCGTGATCTTCAATTGCCGCATGCTCATAGGTATTGGCTTTTAAAATGGATATTTAAAGGATAAAGATTTCAATTTGCCAGTTCTGGTTACACTTTCAAATACCCATTTCACTTTCACAGTTCCAACAGAAAGTATTGAACTTCACTGTAATTTAATCTAATTTGACTTAATTGTACAAAAAGATTAACGTATCATTAAAACGTGCTGTTTTGCCTTTTATTTCATTTTTTTGCCCCGGCATATAAAAAAAAGGAAAAATAAACGGGAAAATATTTTGA
>JAEUVI010000385.1 GCA_016787105.1 Chitinophagaceae bacterium
ACTTTCCGTACCCAAGGCAGTTTGCTACAATCAACCAGATGTTTGTGAGATGTTTTGTGTTCCTGATCCCTTTTGGCATGCTTAACGAATTTCAAAAGCTGGGTGAACACATGATTTGGCTGACTGTTCCATTCGCTGCCACGGTAGGCTGGATATTTATGGCAATGGAAAAAGTAGGAGAAAGTACAGAAAATCCATTTGAAGGCGGTGCCAATGATGTACCAATAACCGCTATGACAAGAACAATAGAAATTGATCTCCGTGAAATGCTTGATGAAAAAGATTTGCCACCTGCTATCAGTCCGGTAAATAGCATTCTCATGTAACAAAACAAATTCTCATCAACCATAACAAGAGTAATGAAAAAGAAACTGAAATTAAATATTGTAAGACAACACTATCCAAATGCCTTAACAACAATTGATACTGTTAATAAACTGTTTGACATACTGGAACAACAGTATGATCTCGATCCTTTTCAGATTATGTCTGCAGACAGCATCTGTAGTGATGATGTAAATAGTATTGAATATCCTGCACGGGCACACGAAATGCTTGGGCCTTTTAAAATGGGCGGATTAGACGGGTTTCCTTTTACCGGATTAACAGGTATGGGTGCCTTCGCCAGTCACGTGCCTGAAGACGGTGCAGTATTCATTTATTATGCACCCCATATCGGAATTAGCGGCGAAGGCGAGGTTGGAAGAATAAGCCGTATAGGTCAAAGCAAGCCATCTGGTTGCTGCGGCGCAGCAAGGGCTGCATTGGCTAAGCTGCAGAATAATGAAATAAAGGACGGTAATGTAACAGAGCTGGATTACCAGATGAATTCTATTGAGCAGATTTTTTTCAAACAAAAAGAAAGAATACTTGCTTCATCCAATCAATTGATGGAAGCTACAGAAGTAATGTATGAAGCGATTGACAAAAGAATTTGCCTGCTTGCCGATCAAACAAAGTATCCCTGCAAATACCTCATCCTGATGGGTGCTATATTAATCAATGGCGATCATGACATGGGTTCGTTTTCCAGTTGCAGAAAGTTTGAGATTGTAAATTTGCAGACAAATGAGAGGAAGAGTTTCATTAAAGAACTAGAAGCATAGCACTATTGTATATAAAGTTTAAATTAGCTGCTTAACCGAGCCGGCCTTTTTAACTATCAATTCGGCTATCACTTTTAAAATATAGAATTCACCATGCAAAAACTTTTTTTATACTCTCTCCTGTTTTCTGTAGTAATTATCACATCCTGCAAAAGCAAAGAAGAAAAAACAGCAGTTGCTATTGATGAAACTGATGGCCTGGCAGCATTCAGCGTTGACAGTCTTGCAAAACATATCGCTGTTTTATCGGGCGATGATTTCCTGGGGCGTAAACCGTTTACAGAAGGAGAAACAAAAACCATTAATTATCTGAAAGATCAATTTATCGCTGCCGGACTGGAACCGGGTAACGGTAACAGTTATTTCCAGGATGTACCGATGGTACGGATAACAACCAACGCATCAGCACAAATGCAGGTACAATCATCGAAAGAAAAATTCACGCTCAAAGGCCGTGAAGATTATGTGGTATGGACTGATAAAACAGATCCAGCTATTAACCTGAAAGATGCTGACTTGGTTTTCGCTGGCTATGGTGTGGTAGCACCGGAATATAACTGGAACGATTATGCCGGTTTGGATGTAAAAGGAAAAGTAGTACTGGTATTGGTAAATGATCCGGGATTCAATGCAGGAGACTCTTCTTTATTCAAAGGAAAAACAATGACCTATTATGGCCGCTGGACGTATAAGTTTGAAGAAGCAGCAAGACAAGGCGCCAAAGGTTGCCTGATAATACACAGTACAGACGCAGCAAGTTATCCATTCGCAGTAGTGCAGAATAGCTGGAATACATCTAAACTACGCCTCGACAATCGCGGCAAGCAGGAAACACTTTGTGATATGGTTGGCTGGATCAGCAGTCCTGCCACTAAAAAATTATTGAAAGCAGCAGGCAAAGACACTACTCTACTGACAAAAGCAGATACACGCGGTTTTAAAGGTGAAGATTTAGGCTTAAAAGTGTCTATTGACATGAAGGTAAAGACGGAGTACAACCTGTCGCATAATGTAATCGGAAAAATAACAGGCACCAAACATCCGGATGAAGTAATTGTATACACAGCACATTGGGATCATCTTGGTATTGGCACACCGGATGAAACAGGTGATAGTATTTATAACGGCGCATTGGATAATGCAAGCGGTACTGCAGGCCTGCTGGAACTGGCAAGGGCGTTCACCAGTATGAAAACAAAACCGGAACGCACTATTGTGATACTGGCTGTAACAGCGGAAGAACAGGGATTGTGGGGTTCCGCGTATTACGCACAAAACCCGGTTTATCCTGCAGCCAAAACGTTGGCCAATATCAATATGGATGGGTTGACATGGTATGGAAAAACAAAAGACCTTATCATGATTGGTAAAGGACAAAATGAACTGGAAGATTATTTAAGCGAAGAAGCCGCAAAAAAAGACCGTGTTATTGCATTTGAAGTACACCCGGAAGCAGGTTATTATTATCGTTCTGATCATTTCAATTTTGCAAAAGCCGGTATTCCTTCTTTATATACGGAAAGCGGCACAGATGTTGACGGTCACGGCACCGACTATGGCAAGGCGAAGATTGATGAATATGCCGCAAAAAATTATCATCGCCCATCCGATGAATATGACAGCACATGGAAATTAGATGGTGCTATCGAAGATTTAAAACTGATGTTCCAGGTAGGCAAGCGGTTGTCCTTTACCGAAAAATGGCCGGAATGGAAAGAAGGTTCAGAGTTCAAAGCTATTCGTGAAAAACAATTGAAACAATAATTATGGACAGGAATTATTGGGAAAAAATAGCGCAGAATTACAATGCCGAAATCTTTGATGTTTTCCGGAATGATAAAACCGGTATCATCCGTGAGGCGATTCTTGAACATAGCAATAATTCAAAAACCGTTATTGATATAGGCTGTGCCGTTGGAAAATGGATCCCGTTTCTTTCCGTGAATTTCAAAAAAGTAATTGCCACGGATATTTCGGCGAAAAACATAGAGCTGGCAAAAAAGAATTGCAAGGCATTTGCCAATGTTGAATACAGCCGGACGGATATGTCTGATTCAAAACTGAAAATTTCTCCTGTTGATTTTGCTGTTTGCATCAACGCCATCCTTACTGGTTCCCTTTCTAAACGAACTGTTTTCTTTAAGTCATTATCAAAATGTGTAAAAAAAAGCGGCACACTTATACTGGTCATCCCATCATTAGAGTCATCAATGTACACCAGCATTATCCGTCACAGGTGGAAGGTGGATCAACAATTATTGAAAGCCAGTTCTTCAACCAAAGCAAAAGCGATAAAATACGAAAACTTGCAACAGGGAAATGTGAATATTGATAATATGCCAACCAAACATTACCTGCGTGAAGAATTGATTTTGCTGCTGGAACAGGAAGGTTTTAACGTAACAAAAATTCAAAAAGTGGAATACAGTTGGAAAACAGAATTTGTAAAACCGCCGCGCTGGCTAAAGGAACCACTACCATGGGACTGGATGTGTGTGGCAAAAAAGAAATGATTTTCCCAATAACGATCTTCGGTACGCATCTAATCCTTAAATTTAAATATTGCACAGCAATCCCAAACTTAATCAGGATCACTTTAAACGTAAGTTTTATTAGTTACTCATGATCAATTTCCCTATCTTTCAAATTAAAAGCTGCGTGCAACATTTTGATTATTTTAATTGTCACTTTGCTTACTCGTTCAAGAAAAGGGTAATAGCGTTCATGCTTTTTTTAATCTCTTTTATTATTTTATTCACTCAAAACTCCTATGGCCAGCTATTGCCATCCGACAGTGGGATTTATCTTTCATCCAAAGAGAATTTAACCCGCCTTTATGTTGATAGCATCGGTGAAAATTTGCGATTGTACAACGGCACTCAGTTCACCACTGCATACAAAAGCAACCTGGGACATCCATTTTTTGAAGACGCTAACCCACAAGCGGGAACCATTTTTTATGGTGGCACCTCCTATTCAGGGACAAAATTGTTGTATGATATCATAAGAGATGAAGTCATTTGTGTTAATAAGTTTAAAAACGACGAAATTATTAAACTCATCCCTTCAAAAATAAATTGGTTCACGCTACAGCAACATCTATTCGTTCACCTGCTTAAAGACAGTAATGACACTAATTTTCCTGGAAATGGCTTTTACGAGCAGTTGTATAATGGAAACATGGCCGTCTTCAAAAAAGTTAAAAAGCAATTCTTCGAATCTTCTAAAACAGACGAACCATCTAAATACATTCAATACAATTATTATTATATCAGGAAAAAAAATAAATATCATTTAATAGATAACAGGCGGTCTCTAATAGCAGTTTGTGACGACCGAAAAGCTGATGTTGCCAATTTTATTCGAAAAGAACGGCTAAATTTTAAGAAGGATGCAGCCACAATGATTGTAAGGGTAATAGATTACTATGAATCAAGTAAAAACTAGTATACGTTTTGTCATGCGTGTGTGTGTGTTGATAGCTTTGGGTAGTTTATCACTAACCTCTCGCCTATATG
>JAEUVI010000398.1 GCA_016787105.1 Chitinophagaceae bacterium
GCAGGACCTGATTTTGCAATACGGTTTTCAACATCGAAAGAAATTACGAGTTTGTCAACACGCTTTGCTGTGCTAGTTACTTTCTCTTTACCATTTCTCTTCTCATTGATCGGTGTGATCTGGAAGTTAGCAGCTGCGAAAGTAGAACCAACATCTACTGTAGACTGCAATTCCTGTTTTTCAGAAGTTGTAGTAGCCAGGTTTTGCTCTAAAGTTGTTTTTTCTGCTGTTAACTGTGTATTTGAAGCGGTCAGATTTTGGTTTTCACCAGTAAGGCGTGTAACCTCGGCTTCTAAACCGTCAATTTTACCATTCAGTTCAGATATAAGTGTTTTTGCCCTGGCTAATTCAGCCTGTGTAGCATTTTTATTTCTGAGAATGTTTGCGATTTCGCCTTTCAGTTTAGCGATATCACTTTGTCTTTCTGATAACTGGCCCTGAAGATTATTGTTAGAACCTGTTAATGAATCCAGGCGAATTGTAACGTCATCATACATTTGTTTCAAAGAATCTCTTTGAGACATATAGCTTACGCTTTGCTGTTCAGTTTGCTGAAGTTTTTCACCTGTTTTATTTTTGTCATACAGGAGGTAGCCCCATGTACCAAGCAGGCCAGCCGCCAATATACCAATCAGTATATTTTTGGAACCGCTTCTTTGTGGTTCATTCTGCGGTGTAGCAGAAGGATAATTTGTTTCTGTCATTGTTGAATGTTTTAGTCCTGAAAATTGTTTTTGAAAGGTCTTTGAACATTTTTTCAATTTTTCTGCCTCTTCCAGACATTGAAAAAATGATTTCGAACCCATAATTCCGAAAACCGTGCCAGAATCTTCTAAGTTTATACACGGGCTGTCAATAACCCTTGTTTTTGAGCGGCTTTTACTCTGTATCTTAGCGCCTTATGTCAGCGGAAAAGATTCTAGGAGAATGGAAAAAAGGGATGTATAAACCTTTGTATTGGCTTGAAGGTGAGGAGAGTTACTTCATAGATAAGGTTGTAAATTTTGCGGAACATAATATACTCAATGAAAGTGAAGCTGGGTTCAATCTTACGGTATTTTACGGGAAAGATGCGGATTGGGCAGCAGTAATCAATGCCTGCAGGCGCTACCCGATGTTTGCAGAAAAGCAGGTGGTAATATTGAAAGAAGCGCAGCAAATGCGGGATATTGAAAAATTGGAGCCCTATGTTGAGAACCCGCTTTCATCAACCATATTCGTGGTTTCCTATAAAGAAAAGAAAATAGATGGCCGTACCAAAATGGCCAAACTCCTGAAAGAAAAAGCGGTATTACTCCCTACAAAAAAAATGTACGAGAATCAATTGCCGGAATGGACCAAGGATCTTGTAGAGTCTAAAGGATTTACTATTACCCAAAAAGCACTGCGCCTGGTTGTAGATCATATCGGAAATGACCTTAGCCGGATAGATAATGAAATTGAAAAGATTTCGGTAAACCTTGGGAAACGAAAGAATATAACAGAGGAAGATATTGAAGAGTATATAGGCATCAGCAAGGAGTTTAACGTATTTGAGCTACAGTCGGCTATTGCTTCACGTGATTTAGAAAAGGCAATCTGCATTATTCAATATTTTGGCGCTAATCCCAAGGCGGCCCCGATACAATTAATACTGCCATCCTTATATGGTTTTTTCAGCAAGGTATTTATGATTCATGGAGTGGGTACAAAAGATGAAAAAACGATTTCCCAAGCAACCGGTATCAACGCATATTTTATAAAGGACTATATGAAAGCAGTCCAGACTTATAACTATGCAGGAGTGGAAAAAATATTGTTGCTGCTGCATGAGTATAACCTGAAAAGTGTGGGAGTAAACAGCGTTGGCAATAGCGATGCAATACTGCTCAAAGAAATGGTCGTTAAAATTATTGCGTAAGATTTAATCCTGCAGCACTTTCAAACTTTCTATTTTATCCAGGTCTATCTGCTTTACTAATGCTTCCAGCGAGTCAAACTTCAATTCTGGCCGCAGATATTTTTTAAGATAAACGCGGATGGTAGTATCATAGATGTCTTCCGCAAAATCAAAAATATTTACTTCAATCATTCGCTTTGTTCCATTCACAGTTGGCCGAAAGCCAATACTCATCATGCCTTTAAGGAAGTCAGAAGTGGGGAGTTGGGAGTGAGAAATATCGTCTTT
This sequence comes from Chitinophagaceae bacterium, assembly GCA_016787105.1. GTDB lineage: Bacteria > Bacteroidota > Bacteroidia > Chitinophagales > Chitinophagaceae > JAFDYH01. The sequence goes on from JAEUVI010000398.1 coordinate 2,168, forward strand.
TACTTTTTCCTTTTTTACATACACGGCATAGATCCCATCTCCCGGAATCAGTTTTTCCTCATCTTCTATTTGCAGGTTGGCTGTGGGATAACCTAATGTTCTGCCAATCTTATCGCCATGCACTACTTTACCCTCAAAGAAAAAAGGATAACCCAGCAGTTTTTCAGCAACCGATATATCTCCTTCCTGCAGCGATTCGCGGATTTTAGTAGAGCTGATTGCTATTTCATCCAATACATGTTTGGGAATTTCTTTCAATTGGTAATTATAAACTAGCGCCTTTTCTTCAAGTAATAAATAGTTGCCGCTTCTCCCTTTGCCAAAACGGTGGTCGTAGCCGATGATAATGGTTTGGGGGTTGAACTTTTCAACGAGGAAGTTTTGGATATAATCTTCTGCAGATTGGTTAGAAAAATCTGCTGTAAATGGCACTACCACGAGGTGGTCAATACCCAGGGATTCCAGTAATTCCTGCTTTTCGGCAAGGGTGTTTATCAGCCTGACCGGCGCAGCGCCATGTGCAACTATTTTTCGCGGATGAGGATGAAAAGTGATAATGACCGTTTCCCCATTAATCGCGGCGGCTTCTTCTTTCAGTTTCGTGATTATCCGGCGGTGTCCCATATGCACACCATCAAATGTGCCAATGGTTATCACAGCATTACGGAAGAGGGGCAGTTGCCCGATATTATGGTGTACCTGCATAGAAATTGCTGCAAATATAAACTCCCGGAACTAAAGCCAATAAAATCATCAGCTTGTGCTTTCATCACTTACTTTTGCAGCGAATTATGAAATCCTGCACTACTCAACATTTTATGTATTTCCCTTCGGAAAGTAAAGAAGGCCTGTATGCGCAGCGTGGCGTATCTGCACAGAAGGAAGAGGTACATGCGGCAACGAAAAAATTAGACAAGGGGCTTTATCCGAATGCTTTTTGTAAAATATACAAGGACGTACTTTGTAATGATGACAATTGGGTAAATGTAATGCATGCCGATGGCGCTGGTACTAAAAGTATTCTTGCCTATTTGTACTGGAAAGAAACAGGTGATGTTTCTGTCTGGAAGGGTATTGCACAGGATGCAGTTGTCATGAACCTGGATGATTTATTATGTGTTGGTATTTACGATAACCTTATTTTTTCTTCAACAATCGATCGGAATAAAAAGCAAATACCTGCTGAGGTGCTGGAAGCGATTATCAATGGTACGCAGGAATTATTTGATACACTGAAAGGGTTTGGAATAAACATTACCTATATGGGCGGTGAAACGGCTGATGTAGGAGATGTGGTAAGAACGATCGCTGTGAATGGCACCATGACAGCGAGATGGCCTAAATCAAAAATCATTTCCAACGAAAAGATAAAAGCAGGGAATGTCATTGTTGGATTGGCCGGATATGGAAAAACAAACTACGAATCGGAATACAACAGCGGTATAGCAAGCAACGGGCTTACCAGTGCAAGGCATGATATGCTTGATAAGTATTACGCTGATAATTTTAAAGAGTCGTATGATAACTCGTTGAATAAGGAAGTGGTGTATATAGGGCCTTATAAAATGAGTCAGGAGTTGGTAGTTGGGAGTGAGCAAATCTCTATTGGTAAATTGCTTCTTTCCCCAACGAGAACTTTTGCGCCGGTAATGAAGGAATTGCTGGAAAATCATTTTGACGCTATCAATGGTTTAATTCATTGCAGTGGCGGCGGGCAAACCAAGTGCATGAAATATGTACCGGAAAATGTACGCATCGTAAAAGATAATTTATTTGAACCACCTGTTATATTCGATTTGATTCAGAAAGCCAGTAAATCTTCTGACGAAGAAATGTACCAGGTATTTAACATGGGTACAAGGATGGAGATATATACAAATGAAGAAAATGCCGATGAAATTATATCGGCATCAAAAAGTTTTGGTGTAGACGCAAAGGTGATTGGAAGGGTAGAAGAGAGTGATAAGAAAGAGTTGGTAATAAAGACTGGAGGCAAAACATTACGTTATTAATTCATCAGTTTTTAATCAAATAACCTTATAAGCTTTATCAATAAAAGCAGTTGTGGATATTCCATGGCTGCTTTTAATTTCATCAACAAGGATAATGTCTCCGGCGTTAGCAGATTTTAGAAAGTTGAGTGTATATTGTTCGAGTGCAATTCCCTTGTTCTTATACTCTCTCATTTGGTCATTCTTTTTATCTATTATGGTGATCCGGAAACTTGAAATGTCCTTTTTTTTGAGTCCTAATAGTTTTTCTGTGGTTATTTTTTTTAAGTCGTCTTTTACTATTGTGGGAAAAGTTTTTTCATAGTTGTCAAACATGTTTCTGAAAGATGTATTGGCTGAAACTGAAAAGTCAAAGCGTTGCTTCCTGTACGCAGACACTTTTTTGCCATTTTGCATTGCAGGTACCCATTTAGGACCCTTTTGTATCATCTTAATAGCTTCTTTTTCCATACCATATCCATGGTTAGTAAGCGATTTGATGTCGCGTACGGAACCATCTTTGTTTACAATAAACTGAATCCAGACTGTATAATTTCCACCAGGAGCTTTGTTTTCGGTGCCTATGTTTTTATTCAACTTCCTGTCAACATAGATTTGCCAGGCTCCTTCACCGCCAGGAAACATTGCTTCAATTTCTGGTTTTTCATAAACACTATCCTGGGTTTTATTCTGATCTATCTTTACTTTCTTATCGAAAGACGAAACGAATTCAGTCCAAAGTGAACTATATTTTTGTTTTGTTTTTTCTATTGTATGTTTATTAACAACTGAAGCAGTGCCGTCATCAAATACAAATCCGGTTATCTGATTATTGTCGACAAGTAACTCTGTAATTTTTGAACCCCAGTATGTTCCGCTGATTTTTCCATCTGCCTCTCTGAATATAGTT
>JAEUVI010000222.1 GCA_016787105.1 Chitinophagaceae bacterium
ATACATGTTGGCGAAAAGGTATTCTGCTGCGAAGGATGCAAAATGGTGTACCAGATAATTAACCAGCATGAGCTATGTGATTATTACAATCTGAACGAACAGCCAGGCATTTCGCAGAAAATAAATGTCAGGAAAGATAAATTCGCATTTCTCGACGATAAAAAAATACAGGATCAGCTCATCCGTTTTCAATGCGACAAAGAAACACATGTAACATTTTACCTGCCGCAGATGCACTGCAGTTCCTGCCTTTACCTGCTGGAAAACCTGCACCGTATTGAGAATGGAATCATTTCTTCAAAAGTAAATTTCACAAGAAAAGAAGCAGACATTGTTTTTCATCCCGGAAAAACAAGCTTGCGACATACTGCTGAAGTACTGACCGGTATTGGTTACGAACCGTATATAAGCCTGAATGACTTAAAGGAAAAAAGGCCCGCAATAGACAAAAGCCTTGTTTACCAGTTAGGTATTGCCGGATTTTGTTTTGCCAACATTATGATGATGAGTTTTCCCGAATACCTGGGCATCGATGCCAGCGAAACAGGCTTGCGCACCATCTTCCGGTATGCAAATATGGCCTTATCATTACCTGTACTGCTTTACTCAGCCCTGCCTTTTTACCAATCATCATGGAAAAGTTTAAAACACAGGTTTCTTAATATAGATGCACCTATTGCACTTGCCATTCTCATTACTTTTATCAGGAGCGCTTTCGAGGTGCTGTCTGGTACAGGCGGCGGCTATTTCGACTCTATGACCGGTATTGTATTTTTTATGCTGGCTGGTCGTATAGTGCAGGATAAAACATACCGGCAATTATCTTTTGACAGGGACTACACTTCATATTTTCCCGTTGCAGTTTCGATAATAAAAAACGGAAGTGAAATACCAGTTGCTTTGCCCGATATAAAAACCGGCGATACACTTGTTATTCACCAGGATGAACTTATTCCCGCAGATGGATTACTTACGAAGGGAAAAGGCTTGATAGATTACAGCTTTGTTACCGGCGAATCATTACCCGTAATAAAAGAAATGGGTGAAATAGTATATGCAGGAGGAAGGCAAACTGAAGGCACTGTTGAAATACTGGTAATGAAAGAAGTAACACAAAGCTATCTTACCAAACTCTGGAACAATCCTGTTTTTGATAAAGAAAATAATGAAGCCTCCCGTTCATTTGTTCACCTGTTCAGCCGGTATTTCACATACATCGTTTTTGCAATTGCAGCAGCCACGGCTATCTATTGGGGCATACATGATGCTTCCAGGATATGGCCTGCCGTCACATCCATATTTATCATTGCCTGCCCCTGTGCCCTTTTGTTGTCGGGAACATTTACCAATGGCAACATTCTGCGTATACTCGGACGAAACCGTTTTTATTTACGAAATGCACAAACAATAGAAGAAATTGCGAATGCTTCGCATATTGTATTTGATAAAACCGGAACGCTCACTTCCGTACAACAACAACAAATTTTATATTACGGCAATCCGCTTACAGCTTTTCAAAAAACACAAATCGCTTCCTTGGCTGCACAATCTGCACACCCCATAGGTAAAGCATTGGTAAAATATCTTGCCGTACCGGCATCCCTGCCCATACCCGGATATAAGGAAACTAGCGGCGAAGGAATTGAAGGATTTGTGAATGATGATTTAATAAAAATTGGCACCGATGAATTTGTAACCGGTAAAAAACTAACAAACAGTACTGCAGTTTATATCAGTATTGAGAATAGAATTACCGGATATTTTCAATTTTCCAACCAATACCGGGAGGCAATGCCTGTATTGCTGAAAAAGTTAAGCCAGCATTATAATATATCTGTTCTCTCAGGTGACAATGACAGCGAAAAGCAAAACCTGCAGCATTTGCTTGGAAAAAACGCCGGTATATATTTTCATCAAAAACCTGAAGACAAACTGGAGTATGTAAAACACCTGCAAACTAAAGGCGAAAAGGTGTTGATGATTGGAGATGGCCTCAATGATGCAGGTGCATTGAAACAAAGTGATGCCGGAATTGCCGTAACGGAACAGGCAAATAACTTTACTCCCGCGTGTGATGGTATTATACAAGCCAGCGCACTGCAGCAACTCTCAAAATTTATCGATCTTTGTAAAGCGAATAAAAATATTATTACTGCCAGTTTTATTCTCTCAATGGCATACAATATCATTGGTTTATTTTTCGCTGTACAGGGCAATCTCTCCCCGCTTATCGCTGCCATTCTGATGCCATCCAGCTCGCTGAGTATTCTATTGCTCACTTTCGGAAGCAGCAATCTCCTGGCGAAAAAGATGGGTTTATAAATCATGGTATCACCGTGGTGACATCTACATGACAAAAATCAGTTTTTTCCCTGACAATGATTATACCATAGCGGACGATGCGGAAATACTTTTACACGGTTTTTAAAAGAAGTTTATGAGTGTAATTATTATTCTGCTGGCTGCCAGTATATTGGTGGCTTCCCTTTTTTTAATCGCCTTTTTATGGAGTGTAAAATCGGGCCAGTTTGAAGATGATTTTTCTCCCTCCTCACGCATTCTTTTTGAAGACAAACCTGTTACTACCACTAAAAAAGTTTAACCCTGTTTATGCAAGTAGAAAAATTTTATTACGACAACAAGATTGTAAAAGCGTTTGGCCTCGCTACCGTTCTGTTTGGGATTGTAGGCATGCTGGCTGGTTTGTGGGCGGCTATCCAGATTTATGCGCCGCAAGCCAGTTTGAATACTGCTGCTACTACATTTGGCCGCCTCCGCCCTGTGCATACCAATGCAATCATTTTCGCATTTGTAGGCAATGCAAGTTTCGCAGGCATTTATTATTCGCTACAGCGGTTGTGCAAAGCAAGATTGTTCAGTGATAAGTTAAGCTGGTTTCATTTCTGGGGCTGGCAGCTGATAATAGCTGCCGCGGCCATCACCCTGCTGATGGGAAAAACTACCGGAAAGGAGTATGCTGAACTGGAATGGCCTATCGATATTGCCATTACTATTGTTTGGGTAGTATTCGGCATCAACATGTTTGGCACTATTATCAAAAGAAGAGAGAAACATTTATATGTTGCTATCTGGTTTTATATCGCTACCTGGGTTACGGTTGCGATGCTTCATATTGTCAATTCGTTTGAAATTCCTGTTTCATTTCTGAAAAGTTATAGCTGGTATGCAGGTGTACAGGATGCATTGGTACAATGGTGGTACGGACATAATGCGGTGGCCTTCTTTCTTACTACACCCGTTCTTGGTTTGATGTATTACTTTCTTCCCAAAGCCGCAAACCGTCCTGTTTATTCATATCGCCTTTCTATCATTCACTTCTGGGCACTGATTTTTTTATACATCTGGGCAGGGCCTCACCATTTGCTGTATACAGCATTGCCAGATTGGGCTCAATCGCTCGGAACAGTATTCTCTATCATGCTGCTTGCGCCAAGCTGGGGAGGAATGCTCAATGGATTGTTCACATTGCGTGGAGCATGGGATAAAGTACGTGAAGATCCGGTTTTGAAATTCATGGTTGTTGCTATCACCTGTTATGGTATGGCCACATTCGAAGGGCCGATGTTAAGTTTAAAAAGTGTAAATGCAATTTCACATTTTACCGACTGGACAATTGCACACGTACATATTGGTGGGTTAGGATGGAATGGCTTTATGGCTTTTGCAATTCTTTACTACATGGTACCGAAAATGTGGAACACCCCGCTTTATTCCAAAAAAATAGCGACAAATCATTTCTGGTTAGGCACAATTGGTATCATCCTGTATGCAGTACCTATGTACTGGGCTGGTTTTGAACAAAGGCTGATGTGGAAAGCATTTACACCAGAAGGACAATTGAAATTTCAATTCCTCGAGACGGTTATAGCAATCAAACCCTTATATGTATTGAGAAGTATCGGCGGTGCATTATACCTGGTTGGAGCTTTCTTCATGGTTTATAATTTATACAAAACAATACGCATTGGAAGTTTTGTTGCGAACGAAGAGGCGGAGGCGGCACCGTTAGTAAAAGAGGTTTCACATAAGAAAGAATACTGGCACCGTGTGTTGGAAAGAAAACCTGTTACAATGCTGGTGCTGAGTCTTATTGTGGTTGCAATAGGTGGTATACTTGAGTTTGTTCCAGCATTTCTTGTAAAATCAAATGTGCCGACCATCGCGAGTGTTAAGCCTTATACACCGCTCGAACTTCATGGCCGTGATATATATGTACGTGAAGGATGTTATACC
>JAEUVI010000430.1 GCA_016787105.1 Chitinophagaceae bacterium
ATAGGAAGAAGTAATTTCATCACCTGCTTTTAAACTCAAAATCTTTTTACCGATAAATACATGTACATCTTTTGTATTCACCACTTTTGCACCTGGCGCTTTTGAGATATTCCATCCATTTATGCCTTGCTCAAATCCTGAATTATAAATGTGCTGATAATTTGCGTCAGCATATTTGATGGTATAGCCATTCAAATCAAGCGTTACATCTTTGCCAAGAAAAATAGTGCTGGCCGGGCTTGTTATATTTTTTGTGAGAATGTAGGTAGCGCCTGCTTTAGCATAAATCCCGGGTTTGCTTATAGGAATTTCATTAACCGCAGGCAAGCGATGTGGCATTGCAGTATATTGTGATTTACCGTATATGGCAAATAAATTTACCAGCAGGCAATACAAAAAACGTTTAGAAACCAATCCCCTGCTAAGATCTACGATTTGATAAATAGTCCTGGTATAATTTTTCAATTTCATCATTATTTATAATTACTCGTAATTTTTTTACCCGGCTTTAGTCTAATGCGCATATTCCATTGATCTATCTGGCAAAAAATAATATTGGGTTCTACTTCGATAATTGTAGAATAACATGTACCAGAGTTTTTAAGTACAATATGATTTACCCAGCTTAATCCTCCATCATTGCTTATAGCAAGATTGGTATACCCGTTGCCTGGAAAATGAAATGCTCCCTTGTCGCCTTCAGGAGTAATTTTTGACCAACCTTCTGGAAAACGCTTCCCCCAGCTTAGAGCCACCCTACCATCTTTTAATGTGATTAAGCAAGGATCGCAGCCTCTGTCAAAACCTGTATATAAAGGGGCGGTCCAGGTTTTTCCCGAATCATTGCTCCACGATGCATATAAAGGATAATGATGGCCTGTCCGCATTATACACAATAGTCTTCCGTCTTTTAAAAGCGTAATGGCGGGTTCACCAAAACCTTCGCCAATGGGTTCTCCGGCATGAGGTATTGCTACAGTTGACAGGTAGTGCCATGTGCGGCCCTTATCTTTTGATGTAACAATAAAAGTTCGTGTCATATATTTTAGTTCTTTTTGAGCATCCAGGTCTGAAGGGATAATTGTGTCATTAATAAAATTTCCATACATGGTCATTAACCATGTTCCATCAGGTATTTCTATAATAGTCCTGTACACAAAAAGACCAAACCATTCATCTGAATGAGCATTTTTTATAGCTCCATCAGGTACGTATATGGTATCGCTTTCTTCGGATAAAGTCTTTAATCCGTCAGCTGAACGCCAGCCTTTCACACTATACACTCCAGGTGTTATCAATTCAGTAATTCCATTTGCTGCATAAAACAACTTACCAGCAGAGATAGAAGCCCTCTCTGGCCTTCTTGTTATATCGTCAACATTGATTTCATTTTGCAACGTAAATGATATTCCATTATCTGTGCTCCTATATCCCCCGTTGAGGTATAGCGTTCCATCTGAAGCCCTGAAAGTACGCACCCATCTTCCATTGCTTAAGCTATCAACAGAACTAATGGTTTCTATAACGGGCGTCGCTAAAGCCTCATATATTCTTTCGCTTCTTTGTTGAGAAAAACAAAAAATGAAAGCTGTTTGCAGCAGTAAAACAAAATATATTTTATAAACTAAACTCGTTTGCATTTTAAAAAATTTACTTTATTACTTATTGTACGCTCCAATACAAGATTTATTCTTCTGATCTACCAGGCAATGGTTATCGCTTTTGACTTTTAAATGAAAAATATTTTGTGTATTGCTGATAAAACTCAACAACAAAAATGTCGGCAAGCCCGAAGTTTGATTAGAGTATCGCTTTGTCCATTAACAATACTCAGAAAAAAAATATACGCGCCTAAAAGACATGCTTTTTTACCACAGCTCTGCCTATTTTCATGTTCTCAGTATTCCACCAACTTACAATTTCGTTTATCTAACTGCTTTTTGCATTACATAAATAATTTCAGTGTTTTCTGTCAGATTGACCTCTCTTTTAAGGTCATCAACTGAAACTGTATATGGCGATGTATACCTTTTTTCCTTTCCGTTTACTGAATACTCCGGCAACTCTGTTTTTATTTCACCATTTTCATCAGTATTTGCCCGGGTAACAACTACACCGTTCTTATCACGAATAAGTACTTCGGCATTTTTAACAACACCTCCTTTTTTATCAACAAGTCTTATAGTCAATGTCCAGTAAACTGAATAGGTATGATCACGATCAGAGGCGGCCACACTAAATTTTCCTCCTTCAATATTATTTGACCTGAACTCAATATTCTTTGCCACACTTTCATCCCATCCCATACGAACAGTCTTAAACTTTGCACCACGCAAAGGAATAATCGTGTTGTTGTAAATCTTTGAATTGTATGCGTCGCCATAAAATGAGGCAAGCCATACAGCAGGCACATTAGTTGTAATACGATTATTATAAAACTGCCCGCCATAACCTTCTCCACCTACGATGTAAAATGCAGCTGCTAATGCCTTGGACGAAGTATCAGTATTGTTTACGACAATATCATTTCCAAAAACAAAATTATCAGCGCCGCTTGTGCTGTAATAAACACCCCAGGCCATGGGTATGTATTTTTTCGGCGGGTAATCTACCGCAGTAATATAAATTGTATTGTTATAGATTTTATTACCGTAAAAACCTTCACCGTAACTGTGATGATAGTCTGCCATACGTATTCCGGCAACACTGTACTCTTCCCGTCCGTATTCACAGGTAGGCGGAGAGCTTTTTATTTTAATACTATTGTTGAACACATCAATATGTCCACCCGCCCACACTCCGGAGCCCTGGAATGGTTCTATCCTGTTTTCAAAAATCTTTGAGCCGTCACCGGAACCCATCACACTGTAACGATTGGTAACAGTTTGATGGTTGACAAAATAGTTATGATGGATACTTGAATTGTTCCCGGTAAACATCAGGCAGCCTTCTCCGCCGAAAAAATCAGAATAGGAAACTTCCGAAGGCTCATCGCCACGCAGTGTAACAGCCAGCAACGAGCTGTGCCGCTGAATAACAAAAGGCATATCTACATCAAACCTGCAATGCGTGATGGTTGCCTGTCGCAAATCTGCCGCGGTAGCATTAATACCGCTTGTTTTAATGTTTACATTATCAAGTATGATTTTTACTTTCGTTGCACTGCTCTGAATGCCAAAAGAAAGTATTCCCCCGAACCCACTTTCTATAGTTCCGTTTTTTATGATAACACTGCCTTCACCTTCCACATGAGGGATGGATGATAAGGGTTTTTTAGTTGAAACATCTTCCGTGTAATCATAAAAGGCAGCATAACCTGCCGGATATGTTTCCCCTGCAACAAAATCGTAATGCGCATAGGGCATAGTATTTTCTACAATGCTGACGCCGGCATCCATAGCGGGACGAATATCAATTTCATCAACCAGGCAATCCGTAATTGCTTTTACCCGCACACGATATTTTCCCGAAGGCAAATGATGCAAATGTGCATACACAAAACCGCCTCCCAAACGTGGCTGCTTATTTTCTGCCGGGCAACTGATAATCGTTGTATCGCCGTATTTCGTCTCGCATTTTATTTCATTTCCTTTTTCATCTTCCACATATACGCTTATCCTCATTTCATCTTCGGGATAATGGCTGGCATCATGATAATATCTTCCGGTGATACCACACATTGCAAAATAAGAGCGGTTGGCAACAGGAAGATAAACGTAAGAAGAAGTGATTTCATCGCCGGGTTGAAGGCTCAATAATTTTTTGCCCAGAAACACATGTACATCTGCCGTATTCATCAGTTTGGCGCCGGGTGCTTTTGAAAGATTCCAACCGTTCAATCCTTCTTCAAATCCAGAATTGATGATGTGCTGATAATTTCCTGCAGCATACTTTATCGAGTATCCATTTAAATCGAGTGTTATATCCTTTCCTAAAAAAATGGGACTTGTGGCGCTGCTGATATCGTTTGCCAAAAC